>NZ_SUMG01000021.1 GCF_009910325.1 Isachenkonia alkalipeptolytica | reverse complement strand
GGGTCGGACCTTGTGGTACACTTTTCAATTTTTGTACCACAAGGTCCGACCCCCTGGTACACTTTTTATATGAAAATAAAAAAATAAAAAAAAGGGCTTAAATGAACTAATTTTGGGCATATATATTAAGGTATCCATAAGACTATTAAATAAATTATATAAAAAAATTATTATTTATAATTAGTCGCAAGGTCCCAATAGTGTAACGTTTTGTGTTATAATGATTCATAGAATAGTCTGAAAAAACGAGGAGGAAACCCTATGAAAACTAAAAGCATACTATCCTTCGTGCTGATCATTGTTTTTGCCTTTTCATTGAGCTTTACCGAGGCCCAGGATGATGAAGGAACGGTATATGTTATTCCCATAGAAGGGGAAATAAATGCAGCGGTATATGAGTATGTACGACAATCCATAGAAGAGGTGGAGTCAGATCCTGAAGCTTCAGGAATTATTTTTGAAATCGACACCTATGGCGGTCGGGTGGATTCTGCTGAGGATTTAAGTCCTTTGATGATGAGAACCGACTTACCCACCGTTTCATTTGTCAATACCCGGGCTATTTCCGCCGGTGTTTTAATTACCATATCTTCCGATTTTATTGCAATGTCTCCAGGAAGTAATATCGGTTCGGCGGAGACAATCCCCGACACGGAAAAAGTACTTTCCAGTTGGGTGGCCAGCCTTCGAGGTGCCGCACAGGAAACCGGAAGGGATCCCGAGATTGTAGCAGCGATGGCGGATAAATCTATGGTCATTGACGGATTAGTAGAGGAAGGAAGACTGTTAAACTTAACAGCTCAGGAAGCTCTGGACTTAGAATTTACCGATATCAGAAGCGCCAGTTATGAAGAAATGCTTGAACAGTTTGAAATACCCTATAACCGAATAGAACAAATGGAAATGCCCTTTAGAGCAAGAATATCTCAATTTGCCACTGGCACTGCCGTAGCTCCGATCTTACTTTCCTTAGGATTTATGGGATTGGTATTTGAAGTATTTACTCCTGGTCTTGGAGCTGGAGCCATTATCGGACTCTCCTCTTTCAGCCTTTATTTTATTGGAAGCCTATTGGCTGGAGATTCGGGACTCCTAGCGATTATTCTATTCGGAGTTGGTATCATTCTCTTGCTGGTGGAAGCCACGATCCCCGGATTGGGGATACCGGGAATTTCCGGAGGAATCGCTATAATCGTCAGTATTGTGTTATCAGCCAGCAGCCCAGCGGTTGCTGTGGTTTATATACTTATTGCCCTGGTGCTGACCATTGCAACTTTTGTTTTAATGCTGAAATTCGGGCCGAAAAACAAGTTGTTTGACAAAATCACTTTGAAAAGCTCTGAAAGAGTTGAGGATGGATATACTTCTACCGATCCCTATGTAGAATACATTGGGAAAGAGGGGGTTGTAATCAGTTATTTAAGACCTTCCGGAACCGTCAAGGTTGATGGAAAACTTTTAAATGTGGTTACTGAAGGTTCGTCTTTTATTGAAGAAGGGGCAAAGGTGATTGTGACCAGAACCGAGGGTAGCAAAATTTATGTAAGCAGAAATGAAGAGGAGGGAATGTAAATGTTAGAAGAACTTTTACCGATTATTGTTTTAATTGTAGTAGCTTTTGTTGTTATATCCATACTACTAAGCTTTATACCGGTGGGATTATGGATTACAGCTTATTTTTCAGGAGTAAAGATTGGGATTTTCTCGTTAATAGGAATGCGTCTTAGAAGGGTGCAGCCAAGAAGAATCGTTGCTCCGTTAATTAAGGCGACAAAAGCAGGTCTGGATTTGAATACCGACAAGCTGGAAGCCCACTTTTTAGCTGGTGGTGATGTAAACAGTGTTGTAGATGCTTTGATTGCTGCTCAACGAGCTGAAATCAACCTGAACTTTGAAAGGGCCGCAGCGATTGACTTAGCAGGCCGTCAAGTACTACAAGCGGTACAGGTAAGTGTAAACCCTAAAGTGATTGAAACCCCAAAGATTGCAGCCGTAGCAAAAGACGGTATTGAAGTGATGGTACGTGCTAGAGTAACGGTGCGGGCCAATATTGAACGCCTTGTAGGTGGAGCTGGAGAAGAAACCATTATCGCCCGAGTTGGTGAGGGAATTGTAACCACCGTAGGTTCTTCAGAGAATCATAAAAAAGTTCTGGAAAATCCGGACTTAATCTCTAAAACCGTACTGCAAAAAGGATTAGACGCTGGTACGGCCTATGAAATTCTATCCATCGATATTGCTGACGTAGATATCGGACGAAACATCGGTGCACAACTACAAATGGATCAAGCCGATGCGGATAAGCGTGTTGCTCAAGCTAAGGCGGAAGAACGTCGAGCCATGGCGGTTGCTAAGGAACAGGAAATGAAGGCGGAAGTACAGGAAATGAGAGCCAAGGTAATCGAAGCGGAAGCGGAAGTTCCAAAAGCTTTATCGAAAGCACTTAGAGACGGAAATCTTGGGGCCATGGATTATTACAATATGAAAAACGTAATGTCCGACACCCAAATGCGGGAAGAAATCTCAAAAATCAACAAGGATGAAACCTATAAAGAAGATGAGTAAAGAACAAGATGGATAAAGAATATTCCTCAAAGGGGAGGATCCAATGAATCCTGAAGTAATTTTCGTATTTGTTGTATTGATTGTCATTAATTCCTTGTTTAACAAGAATAAAGTACAAAAAAAACAACAGCAAAGACGGAATCAACAAAATCAACAGAACCAACAGAATCAAAGGCCCCAATCATCGGGGCCCTCAGAAAAAAGAGAGCAGCAAACCAAGACTGACTCCCGAAGAGAAACTTCGGAATCTGGGAAACAAAAGTCCCGGTCTCTGTTGGAAGAAGTATTAGAGCAGTATAATGTCTCTGAAAAACAGGCGCCCTCAAGAGGAGAGCAAAAGAAACCTGAAGAAACTCCTGAAAAAGTAAAAAAAGCTTTGGGAGATGAGGGGCACTATACGGATTATTCCGATAGAGACCAACCGAAAAAGTCCCGTAAAAAAAAGGAAATGAAAGCCTACTCCAAACCTCGTAAAAAAGGTGTTGAAACAGGGGAACTTTCAGGAGACTTTTTTGAGAAGACCAGTGTGGAAAAAAGTGAAATCGGTGTAGAGGGATTTAATGAATTACTGGAATTTGATCAAAAATCCTTAGTAAGAGGTATTGTGATGTCTGAGGTTTTACAAAAGCCTAAATCCATGCGTAAAAAGAAAGTCGGTTAATAACAATAATTATGAAGTATGGTTATGTAATTAAGAAAGAAGGCAGATTCTTGGGAATCTGCCTTCTTTTATCTTTCTAAGGATTTTGAAATAAAATCAAGATAGGTAATTTAAGGGAAAATTATAAGAAAAGTAAGGGGGTAAAACAATGGAAATATCAACACTCATGTGATATGATATTGTTTAAGAAAAAATGTAATCATTTGTGATTACTTATACTGAACTAGGAGGAATTTGCTTGACAAAAGAGATTCAAAAAAACATTGCCTTACAAAAGGAAGATTACCCCGGAAAATTATTCGGAAACTATGATGAATTTGCTAAAATTATATATGATAAATTTCAGACCAAAATGCTTCTCAGGGACGGAGAAATTATACTATTGGGAGAAGAAACCCAGGTTTTAAAAGCTGAAGAAATGCTTAAGGAAATGATTCGGGTATTGGAAAACCAGGGAGAACTAAACCGTCAAAGGGTAAAATATATAGCTGACCTGTTTGTAGAAGGTAATGAAAATGATGCTAAAGCTCTGATGGACGGAACGGTGTTGATCAATGCTAGTGGGAAACCTATTAAGCCTAAAACCTTAGGCCAAAAACAGTATCTTGGAAAAATAGAACAGAATGATTTAACCTTCGGCATAGGACCCGCAGGAACCGGAAAGACCTACTTGGCTGTGGTTATGGCAGCAAAAGCCTTTAAGAACGAAGAGGTGAAACGTATTATACTGGTGCGCCCCGCCGTGGAAGCAGGGGAGAGTTTAGGTTTTTTACCGGGGGATTTAAAGGATAAAGTGGATCCCTATTTACGTCCTTTATACGATTCTTTATTTGACGTTCTGGGAGTGGATAAATTTCAGCGGCTCCAAGAGCGAGAGATCATCGAAGTTGCCCCCTTAGCATATATGAGGGGAAGAACGTTGGATAATGCTTTTATTATTTTGGATGAAGCCCAAAACACAACCATTCCTCAAATGAAGATGTTTTTAACTAGAATAGGCTATGGTTCCAAGGCTGTGGTAACCGGGGATGTGACCCAGATTGACTTGCCAAAGGGAAAAGTTTCGGGGCTGAATCATGCTTTAGAGATTCTACAGGATATTGAAGGAATAGGATATACTCATCTAACGTATAAAGATGTGGTAAGACATCCCTTAGTGCAAAACATCATCAATGCCTATGAAAAAAATTCACAGAAAAAGACGGATTAAAATAGGGGTAGTCCATGAAAATTTATAGTAGTATCTTTAATAAAATATCAAATAGCCGGATCAAAAAGTTGCTTTCCAAAAGCGCAGTACAATATTTATTATTAGTCCTTTTCTTACTGTTAGGAACCCTGGGTATATTTATTCTAAGTTTGAGACCGGATAAAGTGGATGTGAACTTAGGGCAACGGGCACCTCAGAATATACATGCCCCGAAAACTATTGAAGATGTCCGGACCACGGAAAACTTACGAAACGAAGCGTCAAACGCTGTGGAAGCCCAATTTCGTATTGATTCCGATGTGCGTAACGAGGTCCAAAGGGACATTGAAAATACTTTTGAAATATTGTATTCGGTTAAAGAAGACGAGGATTTAACCGAAGAAGAGAAAACGAAGGCTATGCAGGATGAAAATCCGGTAACCCTGGGAGAAAACATCATAACAGGTGCCCTTTCAGATTCCCGGGAATCCATCGAACATTTGGAGAGCTATCTCTATGAGATCGCTGCGGAGCAGTTAAATGGGGGGATTCGCCTAGAGGATCTGCCAACGGTTAAAGCTTCCGCTGAGGAATCCATCCGAAGTCTTGATGATTTCAGCGAACCTTTAAAACTTTTTGGCATTCGCTTGTTTAGCCAAAGCATCAGACCCAATGAATTTTATGACGCCCAGCGAACGGAAGAGTTAAAGCAACAGGCTATGGAAGATGTGGACAGCGTCATAATCGGTCAGGATGAGTTGATTGTAAGAGAAGGTGAGCGGATCTCCGCCAGTCAAATGCAGATTTTAAGAGAATTGGGACTGCTGGCGGAGGATGGCCGACTGGACTATTTACTCTATCTGGGAATAATTATTATTGTGATGCTTTTACTGTTGACGTTGGTATTCTATTTGATGTTCTTCCATAAAAAGTTAATTTATGATTTGAAATCTCTGTTAATGCTGGTATTAATTATATTATCGACCTTAATGATATCAAAAGTATTTTCGGTGATTGGGATTTTTGTAATCCCTGTAGCAACGGCGGCGATGCTGTTGTCAATTTTAATCAATCCTCAGGTGGCCATCGTATCCAATATTATTTTATCTGTAATGGCAGTATTGATAATCGATAACTCCTTGACCTTGTTGATCATGTTAATGGTTGGAGGAACTCTGGGAGCTTTAATGGCCTATAGGACCCAACAACGGGGTAATATTTTACTTTCGGGTTTTGTTGTAGGGGCTGCGAATTTCTTTGTAATCATGGGGATCGGCTTTATCAATAGCAATGAGATAAATGAGATCTTTATTCATGCAGGTTACGGGGCCATCGGCGGAGGGTTCGCTGCCGTGCTTACCATAGGAACTCTTCCCTTTTGGGAATGGGCTTTTGGGGTCCTTACCCACTTAAAACTGATGGAAATGTCGAATCCTAATCAACCTTTGCTAAAAAAATTATTACTGGAAGCACCGGGCACCTACCATCACAGCATTATTGTGGGGAACTTAAGTGAAGCAGCCGCAGACGCCGTGGAAGGAAATGCCCTATTAGCAAGAGTCGGAGCATTCTATCATGATATAGGAAAAACGACAAAGCCCTACTTTTTTAAGGAAAACCAGTTTGGAGTGGATAATCCCCATGAAAAAATAAAACCATTAAAAAGCAGTTCCATCATCACAGGGCATGTAACCGACGGCCTGAAAGTTGCAAAGGAGCATAAACTTCATAAAGATGTTGTGGAGTTTATAAAGTCGCATCATGGAAATACACTGGTGGCTTACTTTTATCACAAGGAAAAGGAACTAAACAAGGGCATGGGGGGAGTCGAAGAAGAGGCTTTTCGTTACCAAGGACCCAAACCGGCGACGAAAGAAACAGCCATTGTGATGCTGGCAGATTCTGTAGAAGCAGCGATTCGAAGCATTCCGGAACCGAATAAGGAAAAGATTGAAAATCTGATTGAAAAAATTCTACAAGGCAAGTTGCAGGACGGTCAGTTAGAGGAAAGTCACTTGACATTAAAGGAGTTGCAACGGATTAAAACGGTTTTCATGAACACATTGCTGGGGATTTATCATGAACGGATTGAATACCCGGAAGAAGAAGGGAATAAAATATAAAGGAGACATGGATCATGATCTTAGAAATAAGCAATCGCCAAGAACTCTTTTTGCCGGACCAGGAAATGAAAGAAATGTTTGAAGAAATCATTGAAAAGACTTTGACATATGAAAACAGGGAAGAAAACTTTGAAGTCAGCCTCTCTCTGGTTACCCCTGAAGAAATTAAGGAACTGAATAAACAGTATCGAGGGAAGGATCGGGCTACCGATGTTTTATCCTTTCCCGTGGAAGAACTGTTTCAACCGGGGGAGGAAAAGATATTGGGAGATATTGTGATTTCCACGGAGGCGGTCATGGAACAGGCAAGGGAGTATAGTCATTCCGTTGAAAGGGAAATTGCTTATCTATTTCTTCACGGTCTCCTGCATTTACTGGGATATGATCACTTGGAAAGTGAAGATAAGGAAAAAATGCGAAAAGTTGAAAAAGAAATACTCAGTCAACTGGAAATCACAAGAAATTAGGTGAAAAGCCATGAATCGTGTACGTAAACTTCTGGAAAGTTTTAATTATGCCTTTGAAGGGATCCTTTATGCATTTAAAACCCAGCGAAACATGAAAATTCATTTCGGTGTGGCCATAATTGTACTGGTGATGAGTTTATTTTTCGATCTTTCCCGGCTGGAGATTCTTTTATTGTTTTCCACAATTTCTATGGTCATTATCACGGAGATGATCAATACCTCTATTGAAACCGCCATTGACTTAATTACGGATAAATATCATGTATTTGCAAAAATCGCAAAAAATGTCGCCGCGGGAGCGGTGCTGATTGCCGCTATTAATGCAGTGATTGTGGCTTATCTAATATTTTTTCATCGATTCAATCCCCTTACCTACGGTGTTTTAAGGCAAGTGCAACAGGCGCCGATTCATATGACCTTTATAGCACTCTTGATTGTCGTTTTCACCGTAATCTTTGTGAAGGGACTTACGGGGAAGGGGACCGCTTTAAAAGGTGGGATGCCCAGTGGACATTCCGCCGTGGCTTTTTCTCTTTTTACCGCCATAACCTTTATCTCAGAAAATATGTTGCTGGCTACCCTATCGTTAATGATGGCCTTGCTGGTATCTCAAAGCCGGGTGGAAAGTAAAATTCATACCGTATTCGAGGTGATTGTAGGGGCATTACTGGGTTTTCTAATTACGATTGTAATTTTTCAGGTATTTGGGTAGGTCCTTATCCGGAATCAAGAAACCTTTATTAATAAAAACGAGAGCTAAGTGTGAAGACTGACGGCTAACATACCAGGGAGAAAGATACATACCCTGTAAGCACAAAGTAAAAGTTAAAATAGGGAATGGGTCAAAAAATCCCATAAAGAAAGGAAGAAAACGTTTGAAACTGAAAAACAAATTAAAGTTAGAAAACATAATGATGCTCCTGTTAGCCCTGGTGATGATGTTTCTAATAGGATGCAGTACAGAAGAGGAAGAGCCGAAGGAAATGAAAGAAGAGGAAGAACGCGTTGAAGAAAAAGAGGAACCGGAGGAGGATTCGGAGGAGGAAACGGAAGAACCGGGAATCCCTTCCCCCTTAAGCGGCCTTTATGAAAAAGATGAGGAGCGACTGGAGCGGCCGGTTGTAGGAGTTATGTACGATAATAATCCGAATGCCAGACCCCAGGCAGGTTTACATGATGCGGAAATGATCTATGAATTTTACGTGGAGGGAAACGCCACAAGGTACTTAGCCTTCTTCTTGATGAATGATCCGGAATTTATGGGTCCCGTACGAAGTGCAAGGCCCTATTATATCGAAAAAGCCATGGAATATCATGCAATTTATGTCCATGCAGGAGCCAGCTCCCGTGTAACGGAAGAAATTCGTAGCTTAGGGATTCAAAATGTGAGTTTGTCAGGGCCTGGTGCCGGAGCTTTCTGGAGAGAATCCCATCGTAGGGCCCCCCATAATGCTTATACCAGTATGGACAATATTCGAAGTACTGCAGAAGCATTGAACTATCGTGAAACCTCGGATTTTGCGGGTTATGAGTTTCATCAGGAAAAAGAAGCATTAAAAAGCGGACAGACCGCAGAGAATTTTGAGGTTCGCTACCATTCCAGTTACCGGGCGGAGTATCATTATAACGAAGAACAACAGGGTTACGACCGATACTATGTTGACCGGCGCCATTATGATGAAAACCATACAGACGATGAGGAAAAACCCATTGTAGCCGCCAATGTGCTGGTACAAATTGTTCCCGCCCGTCAAATTCCGGGAACCAGTTCCGGAATTTTGGAAATGGACACTATAGGCAGTGGTAGCGGGTATTATTTCACCATGGGTGAAGTGATGGAAGTACAATGGGAGAAAAGCGACAAAGAGGATTTTACCCGGTACTATGACAGTGAGGGAGAAGAAATCATCTTAAATCCGGGACAAACCTGGATACAAGTAATTTCAAGGGAAGATATTCTAACTGTAGAAGAACTGGACCAAGGGGAGTAATATCGGATAACCCTGGGAACAAGCCCGAACAAGGAAAATCAAGAAAGAAGTCAGATGAAATAATGAAAAAGACTTAAAAACCCTTTAAAGGAGGAAGGATATGACAAACAAAGAATTAATACGAAAAGCCCTGGAGGCTCAGAAAATGGCTTATGTGCCTTACTCGGAATTTCCGGTAGGGGCAGCGGTACTGACAAGCACCGGAAAAGTTTTTACCGGATGCAATATTGAAAACGCCTCCTTCGGCGCCACAAATTGCGCCGAGAGAACCGCGTTATTTAAAGCCATCTCTGAAGGGGAAAAGGATTTTAAAACCATTGCTATCGTTGGAGATCCAGAGGCTTTTACTGCTCCCTGCGGGATTTGCCGCCAGGTACTTGTAGAGTTCGGACTGGATATCACCGTGATTCTGGCGAAATCCGAAGAAGAATACCAAACCTATACCATGGAGGAAATTTTACCTCTGTCCTTCACCCCGAAGGATTTAGAAAATAAAGGAGGAACAGTATGAGCTATCAATCAGGATTTGTAAGCATTATCGGAAGACCCAATGTGGGAAAGTCCACAATGATGAACCAATTAGTGGGAGAAAAAATCGCCATTGTTTCAGACAAGCCGCAGACCACAAGGAACCGGATACAAAGTGTTTATACCGAGGAGAATTTACAAATTGTCTTTCTCGATACTCCGGGGATTCATAAGCCGAAAACCGAGCTGGGAGAATATATGGTAAAAACCGCAAAGGCCAGCCTCCGGGACATGGATGTTATTCTATTTATGGTGGATGAGAGCGACCGTTTAGGCGGAGGGGATCAGTATATTTTAGAGGAGTTAAAAAAGATTAAAACTCCGAAAATCCTTCTGATTAACAAAATTGATAAAACCGATCAGGATTCGGTCAAAGATATTGTAAAACAATATGAAGATATGGAACTTTTTGAATCCATTATTCCTATCTCCGCTTTGGAAGGAGTTAATCTTCAACGGGTGATCGAGGAGATTAAAGAATACCTTCCGGAAGGACCCCAGTACTTTCCTGAAGGCATGATCACCGATCAGCCGGAACGGGCGATTATCGCGGAATTGGTTCGAGAGAAGGTGCTTCATTATACGGAGCAGGAGATTCCCCATGGGGTAGCGGTGGAAGTGGTTTCCATGAAAGAGCGACCCAATAAAGCCATTCTAGATTTGGAGATGAATATTTACTGCGAACGAAACAGCCATAAAGGCATTATCATCGGTAAGAACGGACGAAAGCTTAAGGGGATCGGGAAATCCGCCCGGGAGGACATTGAAGGGTTTCTAGGGACAAAGGTTAACCTTCAGCTCTGGGTAAAGGTTAAAGAGGGCTGGCGAAACCAAAACACCATGCTTCGTAATTTTGGCTATCGGGACGACTCCTAAGGTGGACTTATGCTGGTAAAAACCGAAGGAATTGTGCTGAAAAACATGAAATACAAGGAAAATGACGGAATTTTGACAGTATTTGCCCGTAAACTAGGCAAGGTTTCTGTTATGGCCCGGGGGGCCAGAAGCTCTAAAAGCAAGCACCTAGCCGGCGCTCAGCCCCTTTGTTACAGCGATTTTGTCCTCTATAAGGGAAAATCCATGTATACCTTAAACCATGTGGACCCTATCCATAATCATTATAAGCTACGAGAAGATCTGGACAGCCTCTCGGCGGCCTCCTTCTTTATAGAGCTGGTGGATACGGTCACCATTGAGGGACAGAGTAACAACCGCCTATTCAATCTCTTTGAGGAGTCCCTGGGAGCCTTGGAACGCAAAGAGGGGGAACTTTCCCTTCATATTTTAAGGTTTTTATTGCAGTTTCTAAAGTTCAGCGGATATGAGCCCTATTTAAAATCCTGTAATCAGTGTGGAACTGGAAGTTCCTTCCGCTGGGTGCTAAATATGGAAGAGGGGGGGCTTCTTTGTGAGGACTGTCAGTCCGAAGGAAGGGGTCTCGCAAAACCTTTGTCGAAAAAAGGCATTCGTCTGGCCAACTTTTTAATGGTCATCGACATTGAGGACTTGAAAGAATTAAAGGTGCACCCGAAGCTGATTATGGAGTTGGAATCGGTTCTGAAACAGTACATGATGATTCATTTGGACAAAACCAACTTTAAAAGCCTGGACTTTCTAAGCAAAATCCGGCGAGACTATTGACAGAATTTATGATCTTTGATATCTTAAAGAATAATCAAATAGCGGCGGAGAAAAAGAGGAGTAATTTTCGGAAGTGGTTCAGCGAGTGGAGGATCGTGTAAGCTCCATGCAACCCGAAAATGAAGGGCGCTTTGGAGTCGCAGTACTTATAAAGGGGATGCTTCGGCATCAACTAGGGTGGAACCGCGGAAATCATCTTTCGTCCCTAATCGTTGGATTAGGGGGGAGAGATTTTTTTATGGATTTTTATAGTGAAAAAGGATAAAGGAAAATTTAAAGGAGGAATAAACAGTGAAAGAAAAAACCATGGAAGAAGTTGTAGCCCTTTGCAAGTCCAGAGGCTTTATTTTCCCCGGCTCGGAAATCTACGGAGGTTTGGCGAACACTTGGGATTACGGGCCCTTAGGCGCCGAACTGAAGCGAAACATTAAGGATGCCTGGTGGAAAAAATTTATTCAGGAAAACCCCAACAATGTAGGCCTTGACTCGGCGATTTTAATGAATCCGGAGACTTGGGTGGCCTCAGGCCATATCGGAGGCTTTAATGATCCGTTAATTGATTGCAAAGCCTGTAAAGCAAGATTTCGAGCGGATCAGATCATTGAAGAACATCTTCATAATGCAGGAAAAGAGATGAGTGTGGAAGGCTGGACCAACGAGGAAATGGTAAGCTTTATCAAAGAGGAAGGTATCGCCTGTGATAAATGCGGGAAAAAAGAATTTACGGACATTCGTCAGTTTAACCTGATGTTTAAAACCTTTCAAGGGGTAACCGAGGATTCTTCCACGGAGATTTTTCTTCGGCCGGAAACCGCTCAGGGAATATTCGTAAACTTTAAGAACGTCCTTCGAACCTCTAGAAAAAAGATTCCCTTTGGCATCGGACAGGTGGGAAAATCCTTTAGGAATGAAATTACGCCTGGAAACTTTACTTTCAGAACCCGGGAGTTTGAGCAAATGGAGTTGGAGTTCTTCTGTGAGCCGGGGAAGGATATCGAGTGGTTTAACTATTGGCTGGAATTTTGTAAAAACTGGTTATTGGACTTAAACATCAAGGAGTCCAGTATTAAACTCCGGAAACATGAAAAGGAAGAATTATCCCATTACAGCAATGCCACAACGGATATTGAATTTAAATTTCCCTTCGGATGGGGAGAGTTATGGGGAATCGCGGATCGCACCGACTTCGATTTAAGACAGCACAGCAATCACTCCGGGGTGGATTTGGAGTACCAGAACCCTCATACCAATGAAAAGTATGTGCCCTATTGTATTGAGCCATCCCTAGGCTTGGACCGGGTCGCCCTGGCATTTTTAGTGGATGCCTATGAAGAGGAGGACGTGGACGGAGACCAGCGAACGGTATTAAAACTCCATCCGAAGCTGGCCCCTTATAAAGCAGCGGTGCTGCCCTTAACCAAGAAACTGAAGGACGAGGCGGAAGAACTGTTTAAAAATCTGGCAGGAAAGTTTGCCATAGACTATGATGAGCGGGCAAGTATCGGTAAAAGGTATCGTCGCCAGGACGAAATCGGAACTCCGTTTTGCATCACCTATGATTTTGATTCCAAGGAAGACCATGCGGTAACCGTACGGGACCGGGATACTATGGAGCAGGAACGGATTAAAATTGAGGATTTGGAGACCTATTTGGAGGAGAAGTTAAAGTATTAATCTTTCTTCTTTTAAATTATAGGGGAAATTCCCTGTATTTAAGGAGGCAAGGGTAGCAGAGTTGTATCTGTTGCCCTTTTTTTTACGGCATGTTATAATATAAAAATGAATGACTGTCAGTCACTTATAATCCCGGGAAAGTAAAGAAAGCAAAGGAGGATTAGAATGAAAAAAGATAGATCAGAGAAATATGAGGAATTTTTGGATGCCGCCATTAGCTTAATCGAAGAAAAGGGATTTGATAATACATCGGTATCACAAATTGTACAGAGGGCCGGCTTAGCTCAAGGAACCTTTTATCTGTATTTTTCTTCAAAGGCGGCCCTGGCCCCAGCTATTGCGGAAAGAATAGTTGAGGATGCCATGGCTCGAGGGGAAAAAAAGAAATTGAATCAAGCTGAAAACTCTAAAGATTTTCTTCGGGGACTGATAGAGTTAGTGTTTGAAATCACTGAAGATTATCAGCAGATTATCACGTTTTTATACTCAGGCATGAGCTATTATCACTCCTTAGAGAAGTGGGAGGCAATATATGATCCCTATTATCAGTGGCTGGAAAAAATCTTCGAGCAGTTTCAAAAGAAGGGGGAACTTCGAAAAAAACCGGATACCACTATTATGGTACAGTTTACCCTGGGGATCCTTGAGCAATCGGCGGAAACCTGTTATTTATTCAAAAGAAATAACGGGGATGTGGATAAGATTAAAAAAGACCTGCTTGAATTCATATTGAAGGGATTTGAAGAAAATACAACGGCCTAGCAGGAGGATTACAGTTACATTATGCACTATGAAAATGTACTATAAAATATGAAAATAAGTTAAGAAAGGGTTCGGAAATTTATGAATGTCAAAAATGAAAAGCAATTGATTGTGGGGTCCGTACTTGGAGCCTTGGGTTTTGCTGTCACAGGAATGATTTTAGGAACAATACTGGACTCTCAAATGATCATATTTGACGGTTTGTATTCTTTTATCAGCTTGGGGCTATCGATGCTATCTCTATGGGCCCTGGGTAAGGTAAGAAAAAAAGAAAAAATCCGCTTATCCCTGTTCGGAAGAGAAAAAAACATGAACGTGGATACCCTGGTGGTGTTTATTAAGTATACCGTGATTCTAATTCTCGTGACCGGCTCCTTGTTGACAGCTGTTACAGCCCTCTTTGACGGAGGGCGGGAGACGTCCATGAATTACGCTCTTATATACGCAGTTATCTCTACCATTGCCTGTTACGGTGTGTATGTACTGCTCCGAAATCCATCTAAGAAGACACATACCCCACTGCTACAGGCAGAGGCCCATCAATGGTTAATGGATACCTGGGCAAGTCTTGGAGTTTTGGTGGGCTTTGCCTTGGGATTTATTCTGAGTCTAATTCCCGCAACCGCTTTTTTAGTACCCTATATGGATCCCTTTATGGTGGTTGTGGTATCGGTATATTTCATCCGAATTCCCGTAAAAGAAATACAAAAAAACTTTAGTCAACTTCAAAAGGGATAATAGGATTTCTGAAATTCAATCTTTCGGAAAAAAGAATAGGTTAAGTAAAGAAAACCCGGATAACCGGGTTTTTCTTATGAAAGAGCCGTGGTATACTTTAGAGTAGCGAAGAAAAAAGTGAAAATATGGAGGTGGGAAAAATCCCCGCTTTCCTGGGTGGAGGAGTGAAGTTCATGGGAACCCTGCTAATCAAGGGGAAAATATACTTGGAAAAAGGAAGGTTTGAAGAAGCAATTGCTATTAAGGGAGGCTTTGTAGAGGCCGTGGGCAGTACTGAGGCTATAGTAAAGAACCGAAGAAGGGATGACGAGGTAATAGACCTTCAAGGGAAAACCGTGCTCCCGGGTCTGAACGACAGCCATCTGCATCTGTTTCTCCTGGGAGAAGCTATGGCCAGCTGCAACCTTACGGGGGTTAAATCTATCGGTGAAATGATTGAAAGGGGTCGGGACTACTTATCAAAAAACCGACAGGAAGTAGGCATCCATGGCCGGGGCTGGAATCAGGATTTTTTTGAAGCAGAGGATAAACGCCTGCCCGGGCGAAAGGATCTGGATTTGATCTCTACAGATATTCCCATTGTTTATGAACGGGTTTGTGGTCATGTGGCTGTTGGTAATACCAAGGCTATGGAAATGGCAGGGATTACTGAGGACACCTTCATACCGGGAGGTACCGTCGAGCGGAGCCCCCAGGGGATACTAAGCGGAGTGGTTACGGAAAACGCCACCCATGTTTTGGCAAAAGCCCTGTCCCAAAAGGATAAGGAAGCGAAAAAAAATCAATTTATTGAAGCGGGGAAATACGTTCTCAGTCAAGGGATCACATCGGTTCAATCCTGTGATGTCTCAGGAGAAGACTTTCAGCAAACCTTTGATTGGATACGTGAGGTATATGAAGAAGAAAAACTTCCCCTTCGGTATCGGCATCAATTTAACTTTCAAAGAGTTGAGGATTTTCGAAGGTACCTGAACAGTGAATATAAAAATGGTAAGTATGATCAGGACTATTATCAACGGGGCTCACTAAAGCTTTTCAAAGATGGCTCCCTAGGCGGAAGAACCGCACTGCTTCGACGGCCCTATGCCGACGATCCTACTACGAAAGGGGTGGAAGCCCTGAAAGATCAAGAACTTTGGGAGCTTTGTCAACTGGCTGGGGCTCACGGGATTCCTGTAATTACCCATGCCATTGGTGACGGTGCTGTGGAAAGCGTGGTAAAAAGCTATGAAAAACTGATCGGAGAAGCTGAAAACACCCTGCGTCATGGTATCGTTCATAATCAGATTACCAGTGGGGACCAATTGGATCGAATCATCAAGAACCGTATAGCGGTAATGGCTCAGCCGGTTTTTCTGGATTATGATCTGCATATTGTGAAAAAACGGGTGGGTGAGGCTTTGGCAAAAACCTCCTATGCTTTTAACACCTTGTATCAGCAGGGGGGATTGATCAGCATTGGAACCGATGCACCGGTGGAAGATTCAAACCCTTTTCGAAATATTTATGCTGCGGTTACCCGAAGGGATCAAAACGGTTATCCTGAAGGGGGGTATCAACCGGAGGAGCGGATGACCATAGAGGAGGCCGTGGATGCCTACACTTGGAAAAGTGCTGAAAATCAGTTTCAAGAGGATGTTAAGGGAAAACTTCTCCCCGGTTATTTTGCGGACTTGATTGTGTTGGACCGGGACCTGTTTACCGTCAGGCCCTCTGAAATATCCGATACCCAGGTGGAGCTTACGATGATCGATGGCAAGGTGGTTTATCGTAGGGAGTAAATATTAACTAAGAAATTGTCTTCTTTTTCTTGGATTTTTCCAAGGGTTTCCTTGACAAAATCCCGGGATCCTAGTATTATGTAAACTGTGAGTAAAACAGCGGACATAAAATTCAAAAGACGGATAAAATCAAGGAGGTCCACGTATTGAGCAGAAATTCCGAATACTACGAGATCACAAAAGATATATTAAACCATGATGCATTCATGCAATCGAAGGACATTCGACACCATGAGGGAAGCATATTCGAACATTCCCTGGAAGTTTCCTTTCGATCTTATAAAATAGCAAAAAAACTAAAGATGGATTATCGAGCCATCGCCCGGGGTGCCCTACTTCATGATTTCTTTTTATATGACTGGCGAACCAAGGGGAACCGAAACTTGAAATACTTAAAAGAATCCCATGCGGTATCTCATCCAAGAGTAGCTCTTGAAAATGCCAGAAAGTACTTTGATGTCAGCGATATGGAAGCAGATATCATAAAGAAACATATGTTCCCTACAACCATTGTTCCGCCGAAATACAAGGAAAGTTGGATTGTAACGATGGTGGATAAATATTATGCGGTGAAAGAATACCAGGAAGGCTTCTTCAGAAAACACAGCTTACAACTTCGGTTTTATCAACTGCAACAAACGTTAAGCTTTCTTACTGTATAGGAAAGTCCAATAGAAAAATTAAAAGGAGACCCGAAGGTCTCCTTTTTTATTGATGGATAAAGGGATTCAACCACCCTATGGGATCTTCACCGATTGATTACGTTAACATGAAGGCCTGCCAAAACATCCAAGGCTTTCTCGTGAAGTGCCGGGTCAGGAGAAGCACAGGCGGAGGCATCCACAAATATGGGCACTTCGGGGTACAGGGTTTTTAACACAATCGCATTGGATATAACACAGATATTAGTAACCACCCCTACCAATTCAATGGATTCCAGTTCGTCTTCATAGAAGTCAAAACACTGTTCATGAAGTTCTTGGGGGTGGATTCCAAAACTTCTTTTTTCCAAAGGCTGCGCTCCAACCTCATTAAGGCATATTTTGGTGTTTCCGTATACTTTGTGACCTTCGGTTCCTTTAATACAGTGTTCAATGGGAAGGGAGTCTCCCTCTAAGGATTCTAAGTAATCTTCATCATGGGTGTCCAGGGTATAAAAAACCTGATGATTTTTATAACTTTTTATCTTTTTACAAATTACAGAATCCAATTCCTTAGCTTCAGTGAATCCTAAGCTTCCCATAACAAAGTCTTTTTGATAATCGATTACGATTAAAACTTTTTTCTTCATGGAAATCCCTCCTATTTGATAATTCCCGTAATTCTCGTAAGATAGTGCCTGTATTTGTTCTTTTAAAATACATTTCAAAAATACTTATAACAGAGTAAAGAGGCTAGAAGGATGCATAATGGCTCATAATAAAGTGATTTGGAAAAGTTTTTTTACTTCTTAACTATAGTATAGCAGAAAATTCGGAATAATTACAGTGAAGATAACCCCGCCTATTGTTACAAAGGCTCTAATTTATAATGTTCCAGAGCGTAATTGACCTCATGAATATCATAAATATGCTCTTCAATGCAGTACTGTATAATCAGATCCAAGAATTGGCTGTTGGAAAAAGTATACCCTGCAGAACGTAATAGACACTCGGCTTCTCTAAGATCTAATTGTAAGGAAAGACAAAGGGCGAGGGCGGTTTTTTTCTTAGGTTGATAATCTGGATTTGAACGTATTTTTGAAAAATGTTTACGGTCGATTCCCGCCCTTTTATAGACCTCCGTGTCATCCAGCCCTTTTGCATCGATGAAATGCAACAGACTTTTTGAAAAACTTGGCCGTTGTCGCTGCTCGATAAAAGTAGCCACATTATAACTTAAAACGGACTCTTCCACGGTAAGGGTTTTTCGATAATGAAATAAAATGTACTGCTTTAAATCATTTAACCAATGGATTTTTCTCATGCTTTTACCCCCTGAAAGGCGTTGTCAATGCTGTTACCAGTGTAAAGCAACTGAAAACATCTTAATCTTATTATAACGGATTCCCTGCGCAAGGGAAAGCACTAAGGTAGGTTTATTGTGATTTCAGCAAAGAAATCAGGATAAGTGTCTAAGATCATCTGGAGAAAGGATAAGGATCATGATAAAATAGTAAATATAATGACAAATGAGGTGATTGGATGAATCGATTGGCAGAACAAATAAAGAAAGCTAGGGAACAAGCGAGTTTATCGGAAAAAGCCCTGGCAAAAAAATGCGGTATATCCGAAAGTTATCTTCGGGATATCGAATCCGGTCGGAAGGTAATCAAAGAGGATATTGCTGAAAAAATTTTAAAAAAACTAGGGAAATCCATGGATTTTATCAGTGTGGCGGAGGAGCCTACCGATGAAGCGTCGGACAAGGTCAAAGCTGGAAAAAAACAGGATTCGAAGGAAGAACTTCAAAACTATGATTTAAAACCCACCGGTTCATGGCAAAAAGCCTTGGGGAACTTGGTGAAAACTTATCCTGTGCAACGCATGGATAATGGAAAGGTTGTTGGAGAAAAATCATTGCCCTTGATGGAAAACAAAGTGGAGGGCTATCATCCTGATAAACTTTTCTTTATTGAAGTAACCGATAATGCTCTACAGGGACTTCGAATTAAGAAAGGGGATATCGTAACGGTCCTGGATACCCAAGAAATTGAAAACGGAGCACTTTACTTAATTAATGTGGCAAAGGGACGAATGGTCCGAAAACTCCGAAAGGAGGGAAGCGGAAAGATCGCGCTTTTCCAAGGTCTAGAAGGGGAAAACGGGGTAAGTAAGAAGAAAAGCGAGTTGAAAATCATTGGTAAATGCATTAAAGTGGAGTTTTCTCTATAAAGGGAAAGCTCTTTTTTAATTTGTTTTCGCAAGGGTGATGGCTGGAAGGTCTTAAAATCAACTTTACAGAAGAATTAAAGAAGACTGTAAAGGAGAGGAAGAAATTTCATTTGCTTTATGGTATACTGACAATGTAAGTAATACAAGCTCCTAAATTATAGTCATTCTTAAAAACGGAGGGTTCCTATGGAAAAAACTTTAAACCTTTTATATTTGGGTAAATGCGATTATGAGCAGGCCTTAGAAATCCAGTTTCAATTATTAAAAAAACGACAGGAGGGGAAGATCTCTGACACCTTGATTTTAGTGGAGCACCCCGCAGTAATCACTCTGGGGAAAAGCGCATCGGCGGAGAATGTAGTAGCGCCGGAAAAAGAATTGGCCCGTCAAGGCATTCAGCGATTTGAAACCAACCGGGGAGGGGATGTTACCTATCACGGAGAAGGACAAATTGTGGGTTATCCCATAATTCATCTAATCGAAAACCAAATAAAAGTCCGTGGTTTTGTGGAAAAGTTGGAAAAAGTTTTTGTAAATATCTTAAAGGACTTTGATTTGAAAGCTACAGGTTCCGGGAAGGATATCGGGGTTTGGATAGGCAATGAGAAGATCACTGCCATCGGTTTAGCCGTAAAAAAGGGGGTAACCATGCATGGTTTTGCCTTTAACGTGAATACGAACCTAGACCATTTTCAGTTTATCATCCCCTGCGGAATTCGTGATAAAGGCGTAACCACATTAGAAAAATTATTAGGGGAAACCCAGGATTTTAACCAAATGAACCAGCGGGTAGCAGAGGAGTTTGTTAGGGTATATGAGTATGAAAAGGTTCAAAATATAACACTGGAAGAACTTAATTTATAGAAGAGGTGAGCTTATGAAAAGTGAACGTAAACCCCGTTGGCTTCGGGTGAATATGGAGGATCTGCAGAAAGAAGAAGCGGTAAAACGCATGTTAAAAGACCTTTCCCTGAATACCGTGTGCCAGGAAGCCAATTGTCCGAATCGAATAGAATGCTTTAGTAATAAAACCGCAACCTTTATGATATTAGGAACCCAGTGTTCAAGAAACTGTAGATTCTGTAACGTAACCCATGAAGCATTGGAACCGGTAGACCCTAAGGAACCGGGAAATATGGCGAAGGCGACACAGGAACTGGGACTCAAGCATGTGGTGGTGACCTCGGTTACCCGGGATGACTTACCCGATGGCGGTGCGGGACATTTTGCAAAAGTCATTAATGCCATTCGAGCTGTGGATAAAGAGATCGCCATTGAGGTATTAATTCCCGACTTTCAAGGGGATTTTAAAGCTCTGAAAAAAGTTACCGACGCTCAGCCGGATATCATAAATCATAATATTGAAACCATTCCGAGAATGTACGATAAAGTCCGGCCTCAGGCGGATTATTATCAGTCCTTGGAAGTATTGGTAAATGTGAAGAAACTGAATCCTTCTATTTTCACGAAATCGGGTATTATGGTAGGCCTTGGAGAATTTCCCGAGGAAGTTCATCAGGTAATGATGGACTTACGACAGTACCAGTGTGACTTTTTAACGGTGGGTCAGTATCTAGCCCCTAGTAAAGCGCACTATCCTATGGAGGAATACATCACTCCCAAAGCTTTTCAGGCTTATAAGGAGAAAGCCGAAAGCCTAGGGTTCTCCTTTGTTGCTTCGGATCCTTTAGTCCGCAGCTCCTATAAAGCCGCGGATATGCTGGGTACGAAAACTCAATCGAAACAATAAATTTATAACTCTAAGATTGACTGAGGATGTTTAAATTAAAGGAATAATCTTTGCTATAGAGGGAAGATTGTTCCTTTGATTTTTTTGGGAAAAACATTCTAAAAACACAGAATGTTATGATATAATAAAAATAATTATATGGTCAAATAAATTTATTTGAGAGGAGCGATCCGATGAAAAAAGAAGACAACCAAAAGGAAGAAAATCAGCTTCAGGAACTATTGAAACGCTATATGGAAATTTCAAGTAAAATCCAGCATTATCGGGAGATGGCAGGGCTTGCCCACTGGGACATGGCTACCTATGCGCCGAAAGAGGGAAGGAATATCCGCTCAGAAGCCTTGGGAACTCTATCCACAGAAGCTTTTAAAATGTCTGTGTCACCGGAAATGCAACATCTTCTGGGGGAGTTTTCTAGGGAGAAGTATTATAATGAATTACCGGAAAAATATCAAAAGAGCATCGAAAAGGATGTAAAACACTTGGAAAAGTTTCAAAAAATTCCTGAAGAAGAGTATCGGGACTATGTAATCCTCACCTCGAGGGCTCAAAACATTTGGGAAAAGGCGAAAGCCGACGATGATTTTGAAATCTTCCGGCCTTATTTGGAGAAAATTGTGGATTTCAACCGAAGGATGTCAGAACGTTTAGGTTACGAAGGCCATGCTTATAACGCTTTACTGGATCGCTTTGAGGAAGGTATGACCGTAGAGAAACTGGATGCTATCTTTGGGGAATTGAAGGAAGGCGTTTTAAATATTTTAAACAAGATCCAAAATGCTTCAAAAAAACCGAACAAACGACTGGAATCCGTAAAGCTTCCGGTGGAAAAACAGAAAATTCTAAGTGAAAAAATACTTAAGAAAATTGGCTATGATTTTGAGTGCGGTCGATTGGATGAGAGTATACATCCCTTTACCATCGGACTGAACCCTAAAGATGTACGGGTAACCACCCGCTATCAGGAGGATTTCTTCAAAACCGCTTTATTTGGAACCATCCATGAGGGCGGGCATGGGATGTATGAACAAAACATTCCCATGGAGCTGTTCAAAACCTCAGCAGGCTCTGCGGCATCCACGGGAATGCATGAATCTCAATCCCGTTTCTGGGAAAATGTTGTGGGACGCAGTGAATTTTTCTGGAAGGGATTGCTTCCGGAATTTCAAGAGCTTTTTCAAGAAGAGGTAAAGAATGTAAGTTTGGAAGAAATGGTGGAGTACATTAATATTGTGGAACCTTCCATGATCCGTGTGGAAGCCGACGAGCTAACCTATAGTCTTCATATTATCCTTCGTTATGAACTGGAAAAGGATTTGATTGGAGGAAAAATTTCCGTCGAGGAACTCCCCGAGCGATGGAATGAAAAGATGGAAGATATTCTAGGAATTAAACCTAGGGATAATCGGGAGGGGGTACTGCAGGATATGCACTGGGCAGGGGGAATGATCGGCTATTTTCCTACCTATGCTCTAGGGAACCTTTATGCCCTTCAATTGACTAAGACTTTACAGGAAGATGTGCCGGAGTTTAATTCCCATATAGAACATCAAAATTTTGCACCGATCAAAGAATGGATGGTCAAAAAAGTTCATCACCGGGGCAGTTTACGAACCGCGGAGGAACTGATTGAAGAAATCACCGGCGAAGGACTTACGGTAAAACCCTATCTTTCTTATCTTGATGAGAAATACCAAAAAATATATCAGTATTAAAGAAATTGGTAACGGCACGAATAAAACCCATGGAAAGTACCGACGGGATTCATTACTCCAATCGGTGCTTTTTATTTTTATCCTTATTTTATAATCCGAAGATTCATAGCTCATAAATACCATTACTTAAAACCGGGTTAGTATATAGAACCTATTATTTATTAATTGATGCCTAATATATTTTGTTGATGTAATCTTGGGGAAAACTGCAAAAACAGTTTCCAAGTGCAGGAGGGAAAAAGTTAAATAAAAAAGGCAAAAAATTAGTGGCATCTTTCAAAAAACAATGATAGAATGGATGAAAGTTTTGTATCCTGTATTTCGAGAAAGTGACAGAAGAAATTCATGACCGAACGAGGTAGGGGAAATTACCAACCGACCAAGGAGGTTATATAATGAAAAAGATTTTAAACAAAGAACAACTTAAAGCACACAAACAAAAGCTACTTTTCCTAGGAATAGCGGTTTTGATACTATCCATTACAGCGGTAGGGTACATGTCCACAATCAATAAAGTTTTTATTGAAGACGGAGAAGAAACCCTAGAAGTGGGGACTCGTAAAGAAACGGTAAAAGAAGTGTTGAAAGAAGCTGAAGTGGACTATATTGAGGAAGACCGGATCGAGCCGGGACTTAATACCTCGGTAGTAGATGAAATGACCATTGAAGTGATTCGGGCACAAAATATCAAAATTGTTGATGAGGATGATACCCAAACTTTATTAACCCCGGTTAGCACCGTAGAGGAAGCGTTAATCGAAGCTGAGATCCTCATCCGTCCTGATGATAAGGTGACTCCCGCCATGGATGTTGCCTTAGAAGAGGGAATGGAAATTGAGATTACCCGAGCGGTGCCCTGTGAGATTCATGTAGACGGAGAAGTAATCGAATTAATGACCACCAAAGACACCGTAGAAGAGGTACTAAATAAAGCGGACGTGGAGTTGGAAGAAAAAGATAAAATTAATCATGACTTGGAAGATGCTATTGAGGAAGACTTAACGATCGAAATTATTCGTGTGGAAAAAGAAGTAATTACGGAGACGGAGGAAATTGATTTTAAAACCCTTCGAAAAAATGATGAAAATCTTGATAAAGGTAAAACCCGAGTAGATAAGGAAGGGGAAAAGGGACTAAAGGAATACGAAATACAAATTACTTATGAAGATGGAGAAGAAGCTGATCGGAAAGTGTTATCCGAGGAAGTAACCAAAGAGCCTGTTAACCGTGTAGTTAAAATTGGTACGAAAGCACCAAAACCGGAACCTGCCCCGGTAGTTAGTCGTGGGGGAAGTGAGGCGACTCGAAGCTTAAGGGTGGAAGCTACGGCATATACCTCTCAGGACCCGGGTGTAGGAAATATTACAGCAACCGGTGAGCGTCTCCGTCACGGAATTATTGCTGTGGATCCGAGAGTGATCCCTTTAGGGACAAAACTCTATGTTCCCGGCTATGGTTACGGTATTGCCGCGGATACCGGCGGAGCCATCAAAGGCAATAAAATTGATCTGGCTTATGAAAGTCGATCGGAAGCATTGCGATTCGGCAGACAGATGATGACTATTAGGATTTATGACTAAACAAAATTAAATTGTAAAAGGATATGGATACAAGTTGAAAATTAGTTAAGGAAAGAGCCCTCCGGCTATTATTGCCGGAGGGCTCTTTCTGAAGGAGTATATAAATCCACTCAATGGAGGATTTACGCTTGGTCATGGGCTATTCGACTGGCTGCAGCTGCTGCGATTGCAGCGACTAAATCATCCATGAAAGTATGGATTTTCCCATCCTTGACAGTGTCAAGTTGTTTGATGATCCCAACTTTTTCTTTATCCAAATAGCCGTAACTGGTCAGCCCAATGGTGCCGTATAAATTCACTATAGAAAGGGGCAATATTTCATCTATTCCGTATAAGCCTTCATCGCTCTCAACAATAGACTGCAGTGGCTGAGGAAGTTTATTTTCTTCGGCTAATTGATCCAAGGCCACACCGGTTAATACCGCATGAGCAACCTCTCTTTTTTCGAGAACCGCCTGGACATTTTCAAGGCAAACCTCCAAAGTTAAGTTCTTTTGATAAGGCTTTTGTAAATTTAGCACCAGTTCGGCTATGGAAGAGAGATCAACTCCTCGATCCTTCAAAAGTTGTAAAGTTTTTTCTTCCAGTTCTTTCATGGGTACTCTGCTCATTTTGCAAGCTCCTTTCTATGAAGGTTAAAATCAATGAAAGATTTAAAACTAACTCATCTATACCCGTAAAAATGCTTCGAAAACATAAGATTATCAACAAGATTCTCATAGAGAATAATGCTACAAGGATTTAAAGGATTGATAGGTAGATTTTTATAGGTGTGGTACAATTAGTGATATAAAATCTTAATTAAGGATAAGAATGGATGTAAAGGATGGTGTTATTATTGGAGAGCTTGAAAAATGACTGGCAACTCTTGTTGGAAAAGGAATTTAAACAGGACTACTACCGGAAGCTGCAAAACTTTTTAAGGGAGGAATATCGAGAGTATAAGGTTTATCCTCCGAAAGAGGATGTTTATAATGCTTTGCGTTTAACCGCTTATCAAGGAACAAAAGCCGTAATTATCGGTCAGGATCCCTATCATGGGGAAGGACAGGCCCATGGGTTAAGTTTTTCTGTAAGACCGGGGATTAAAAAACCTCCCAGTCTTCAAAACATTTATAAAGAGTTACAGGAAGACCTGGGTATTCCAATACCGGACCATGGCTATTTGAAAAGTTGGGCGGAAGAAGGGGTGCTACTGCTAAATACGGTGTTAACGGTTCGAAAGGGAGAGCCCTATTCCCATAAAAACAAAGGGTGGGAGAGGTTCACTAACCATGTTATTAGTCTCCTGAATCAACGAAAAGCTCCTGTGGTTTTTATTCTATGGGGACGCCACGCCCAAGAAAAGAAAAAACTTGTAACAAATTCGTGGCACTATGTTTTAGAATCTCCTCATCCCAGTCCCTTTTCCGCAAGAAAAGGTTTTTTCGGAAGTCGGGTGTTCTCTCGAACCAATGAACTGTTAATAAAAGAAGGCATAGACCCTATTGACTGGAGTTTACCAAAAGAAGTTGAGGAATCGTAAGAGCAATTAAAAACTTGTCAGCAGGCTCTAACTTCTTGGTATCCTAGGTACAAAGTGTACCACAGAAAGTGTACCACAGGGTCGGACCCCCTGGTACAAAAAATAGCCTATTAATTTTCGGTTATAAATTTGATAAATAGTGATTTGGAAATATAGATTGCAAAAGAGAGGAGGAGGAAAATGAGTGAATTTCCATCCTTTGAAGAAACACGGGAGATGTTGGATGAAATTGCAGAGGAAGTCCCTGAGGCCTTTTACCGGGAACTTCACGGGGGAATTATTTTAATTCCGGAGGAAAAAAAACATCGGGAAAGCAAGGAAG
This sequence comes from Isachenkonia alkalipeptolytica, assembly GCF_009910325.1. NCBI lineage: Bacteria > Bacillati > Bacillota > Clostridia > Eubacteriales > Clostridiaceae > Isachenkonia > Isachenkonia alkalipeptolytica. The sequence goes on along the minus strand of NZ_SUMG01000021.1, from coordinate 14,367 downwards.
CCGGGAATCTTTATATTATGGGAGAATATCACCGAAATGCAATGGGACGGAAAATACTGATATACTATGGTTCTTTTAAAAAAATGTATCCTAAAGCACCAATCCATATTTTAAGAAAAAAGTTAAAGGATACACTCCTTCATGAGTTCACCCATCACATTGAGTCTTTGGCGGGGGAGCGGGGATTAGAAAAAAAAGACGAAGAAAAAATGCATCGTTATCGCCAACGGCGAAATAAGAATTAAAAGGGGGTGTTCTCGCAATGAGTTTGTTCATGTCCTCACCCATAGGAGATCCAATTGCAATCGAAGATACTTTGAGCTTTATGTGGGACTTTGTAGTGGTTCTTGGTTCCGTAACGGCGATCTATCTAATAAAATGGCTCCTGATAAAACTTATTGGTAAAATCTTTTATCAAAAAAAAGAAATCATCGGAATTTTCAATACCCTATTGAATGCTGTGGTATTCTTGGCTATCATTATCATTATTCCGATATACTTCGGAGAAAGCGCTTGGCTGTTCAGCCAAGTATTTGAAGTCGGTGGATCCGGAATATCTTTATTTTTAATTTTGATGGCTCTATTTATCATAATATTTGCTTACCGTTTCTCTATGGTATTTAAGCGCTATATTCTTCGAAGCATCTATGAAAAATATCAGCTGGAAAAGGGAACACGGTTTACGTTAAACAGTGTTGTTCATTATTTAATTATGTTCTTAGCAGTTTTCATCAGTCTTAGCACTTTGGGAATTAACCTTAGTACCCTTACGGTATTTGCTAGCATCGTCGGTGTAGGTATCGGTTTTGGAATGCAAAACATTGCTTCAAACTTTATCTCTGGTCTCATTATTCTTTTTGAGCGTCCGATTAAAGTGGGAGATAGGGTGTTAATAGAAGAGATAATCGGTGATGTGGTACAGATCAAAATGCGAGCTACCATTGTAAAAACTTTGGACAATGAACACATTATTATCCCAAACTCTTTTTTTCTAGAGGAGAAAGTAATGAACCGTTCGGCGGAAGACTTACGTCTTAGACTCCGGGTGAATTTCGGGGTATCCTACAACTCGGATGTTTTTCATGTTCGCGATGTGGCGTTAAAAGTAGCGGAGGATATAACAAGAGAATTTTCCGATATACTGATTGATCCAGAACCTGCAGTAGGGTTCTTAGATTATGGAGACTCTTCTTTAGATTTTGTATTGTTAATTTGGATCGAAAACCCGAAAAATGAAATGAAAATCAAATCGGCTATTAGGTTTATGCTTTTCAAAGCGTTTCAGGAGGAAAAAATCGAAATACCTTTTCCTCAGAGAGATCTTCATATTCGGTCTATAGATGCTAAAGCGGAAGAAGTGATACAAGAATTAATTTCTAAAGCAGACGTTAATGGAGAAAGTAAGAATACCATTAAATAATGGATTTGAGTTAATAAAAAAAACAACGACATGAATAAAATTAAAAAAAGCACCTTACTCTGATAAGGTGCTTTTCCATGCTTTAAATATCATTTTTCGGGAACCCTCTCGTATTACCGGATCATTCTTAGCAATTTCCAGAGCCTCTTCTTCGGTATCGGTTTTGTAAATGATCAGTCCTCCGGTATGATCTAAAAAAGGTCCTTTTGCAAAAATTTTCCCCTCATTTAAATACTTTTGTAGATATGCTTTGTGCTCCTCTAGAACTTCTACATCTTTTTTTTCATCCCGGGTTTCGAGATATGCGATAAAATAGGGCATTTTTCTCTCCTTTCATCCTTTTCAGCCTTTATACATCGGAATTAGTAAAATTCAAGTGGCTGTATTGAGCTACTTACAAAAGATTACCATAAAAGCAGGGGGATTTGTAGTATTTTTTTGTCATTGTGATAACTTCTAATAAATGAATGGAATAAAACGGTAACGACGTTTTTTCCATTGCCGGTAGGTTTCACCAAGAAGCATTTCCATATTTTTTTCCTTCAATTCCATCCGTCGATTAAGCACCCGAGCCATGGAGAAAACCGTAAAAGACATCGCTACCGGATTTTTGAAAAAAGTAGGTACACCTAGAACCAAAAGAAAAAGTCCTAAATATAAAGGGTGTCTTAGAACTCGATAGGGACCCTGTCTGAACGGTACCTGGGTTTTATCCATAGGAGCAACCCGATTGAAAGACTTATCTGGCAGGAGTCTTGAGGTATAGCGAAGGACAATGCCTCCAAAACAAAAAATCAGACCTAAAGACTGCAAAGAATTCCATGGAGATTCTTGAATTTGAAAGACTCTGTAATAAGTGAATAATAAAGTGATGAAAACATTTGATACAATGGTTAACAAAAGCATATAAAATGATCGCTGTTCTTTGTAATCCTGACTCTTGTTTTTAGAGGGGAAAAGAATCAACTCTAGAAGCCAAAGTGCCGTAATTGAATAAAAAAGTATATAAGATAGGTTCCATTGCAGATAGGGATTCATATACAGCCTCCTACTTTTCAACATCGGGATCCATTTCATACAGCTCTTTAATATGTTACCGGTTTTCTTACTTTTAAACAGCATAAACTAAATTTCTTATTGATGTTTAAAAACACCAAAAGGGGTTATAAATAAGTATGGAGTTACTTTAGGTTGTAATTTGATCTTTTAAAAAAATTATACGGAAAAACTTTTTGTTTATAAAAAAGCTTTCGAGACTATTAATGGAACAGTTATAGAGGTTTTCAGTTTATTTTGAATTTTATTTAATCGTTCAAAAAATTGATTTTTATATACAGTATGTTATAATCATAAACATGTCGCGCATAGGTCTTAGGGCATAAGAAGTATTTTTTGCATTTATACTTTATCTTATTGACTGGTAAAATTGACTGGTTAAAAAAATTAGAGCGTGCGCATAGGCGTTAATGATTATGAATAAAACTAAATAGTGAAGGAGGATGTATATGGCTCATGTAGAAATTAAAAATCTATATAAAATCTTTGGGCCGAATCCAAAGAAAGGTTTGGAATTGTCAAAGCAAGGAATGTCTAAAGATGAAATTTTAGAAAAAACCGGAAACACCATCGGGGTGAAAGACGCATCCATGGCTATTGAAAAGGGAGAGACCTTTGTGGTTATGGGACTGTCGGGAAGTGGAAAATCTACATTGATTCGTTGTCTAAACCGCTTGATTGAACCCTCATTTGGGGAAGTGTATGTGGATGATGAAGAAATTACGAAGGTGGACCAGGAAAAACTTCGGGAAATTCGACGAACGAAGATGGGGATGGTTTTTCAGAATTTTGGTTTGTTTCCTCATCGAACCGTTTGTGCTAATGTAGAGTATGGATTAGAAGTACAGGGTGTAGATCCTGAAAAACGAAGGGAAAAAGCCTATGAAGCCCTAGAACTTGTTGGATTGAAAGGGTATGAAGAAAGCAAGCCCAGCCAACTAAGTGGTGGAATGCAGCAGCGGGTAGGATTAGCCAGAGCCTTAGCCACGGATCCTGAGATACTTTTAATGGATGAAGCCTTTTCCGCTTTGGACCCGCTAATTCGAAAGGATATGCAAGATGAACTTTTAATGTTACAGGAAAAAATGCAAAAAACGATTATTTTTATCACCCATGATTTGGATGAAGCCCTAAAAATCGGAGATCGTATCGCGGTTATGAAAGATGGAGAGGTCGTTCAAATTGGCACACCTGAAGGAATATTAACGGAACCTGCCAATGACTACGTACGAGACTTTGTGGAAAATGTGGACCGATCCAAGGTCATTAAAGCCGAGTCCATTATGCGTAAAGCGGATGCAGTAGTAGATACCAAAGACGGACCGAAATCGGCTGTGCGGAAAATGAAAAACGAGAATATTTCAAGTATTTTTGTCGTGGATAAAGCTCGAAAGCTAAAAGGAATTGTAGATATTGAAGATGCCATGAAACTTTCGGACAAAGGAGAAAAATCAATTGAATCAATAATTCACGCTAACTATCCTACTGCCGGACCGGATGAGTTGATTATAGACCTACTGCCACGGGCCACGGATGCTAAATATCCCATAGCTGTTGTGGATGAGGATAATCGTTTCCTCGGTATAATTGTTCGAGTAGCGGTTATTTCCGGTATCATGGGAGAAGGAGGTAATAACGATGTTTAATTTTCCAATAGGAGATTTATTTGACAGCCTTGTACGATTTTTAAGGGACAATCTGGGTCCGGTGTTTGACGGAATCAGTTGGTTGCTGGACAGTCTAATTAGTGCCTTTGAGTTCGTAATCGGATTTGCTCCGGCCATCGTTACTATTGTGATTCTTGCTCTGCTTGCTTGGAAAGCCGCAGGAAAGGGAATAGGGGTATTCACTTTGGTAGGTCTTATATTGATTGATGCCATGGGGCTTTGGATGAATGCCGTGGAGACCTTGTCTTTGGTATTGGTATCTGCCATAATTGCGTTAATTATTGGAATTCCCTTGGGAATTATAGCTTCCAGGAGTCACAAAGCGGATAATCTTATTCGACCGGTTCTGGATTTTATGCAGACCATGCCGGCCTTTGTATATTTGATTCCGGCAGTGTTCTTCTTTGGACTGGGGAAAGTTCCGGGAGCGGTGGCAACAATTATTTTCTCCATGCCCCCGGTCGTAAGATTGACCAATCTTGGAATTCGTCAAGTGCCCGTGAATGTGGAAGAAGCGGGAAGATCTTTCGGATCCACACCAAAGCAAATGCTATTTAAAATCCAACTACCGATCGCTCTTCCGACGATTCTAGCAGGTATTAACCAAACGATAATGCTTGCACTATCCATGGTAGTTATTTCTGCAATGATCGGAGCGCAAGGTTTAGGAAGCCCTGTATATTCAGGGATTCAAAATTTACGTATTGGACAAGGATTTGAAGGGGGTCTAGCAGTGGTAATTCTCGCAATGATTTTAGACCGAGTTACCCAAGCCCTTGGAGATTCCAGTTCAAATAAATAAAAAAATAGGAGGAATGTGAGTTATGAAGAAAAAAATTACTATTATTACTTTAGTTGCTGTTTTAGCTTTGTCCATGTTTGCTTTTACCGCATGCGATGAAGAAGACGGTGCAGAACAAGTTCAGCTTGGTTATGTTAACTGGGCGGAAGGTGTGGCAATGAACTACTTGGCCCATGCAATTTTAGAAGATGAAATGGGTTATGAGGTGGAGTCTACAGTAGCCGATGTAGGGCCAATCTTCTCTTCCATAGCCGAAGGCGATTATGATGCTTTTGTGGATGCCTGGTTACCGGTTACTCACGAAGAGTATATGGAGAATTTTGGCGATGATGTAGAAGACCTCGGTTATAATTTTGAGGGCGCACGAATCGGTTTAGTTGTTCCTACGTATGTAGATATTGACAGTATCGAAGAAATGAACGATGTAGCTGACAATTTTGATGGAGATATCATCGGAATTGGGCCAGGAGCAGGAATTATGACAGCCACGGGAAATGCTATTGATGAGTATGGTTTAGATTTCAGCTTGGTTGAATCCTCCGGACCGGTAATGGCTGCAACCCTAAGTGAAGCTATTGAAGATGAAGAATGGGTAGTTGTAACTGGCTGGGAACCTCATTGGAAGTTTGCCGAGTGGGATCTGAAATTCCTAGAAGATCCTGATGGCGTTTATGGAGCGGTAGAAAACATTCATTCCGTTGTAAGAGATGACTTGCGTGATGAAATGCCGGAAGTTGTGGAATTCCTAGAGAACTTCTATTTAGATAGTGATCAGTTAGGAGATCTTATGGGGGCCATGGAAGAACATCAAGAAGACATGGATGAATTAGAGATTGCTAGAGACTGGATGGAAGATAACCGGGATCTTATTGAAAGCTGGTTACCATAGTATAATCTGGTTACTATAGCATGATATGGTAATTATTTCAAACGAGGTTTTCTATGAACAGCTAGAAAGTAAAACTATAAAAGAACCGAGAGTAATCTCTCGGTTCTTTTTTTTTGATCGTTACTAGCCAATTTTCTAAGTAGCTAGATTTTATGATATATGATAAAATTTCAACAACAGAGGACAATAAAATATTAGCAACTAAGCTTTTTAAGGTATGAAAACATTTTTCAATGGAGGGGTTTAATGCCAGAAAAGAAAAAAGATATGGAAAAAGCATTTCTTGAAAGTTATTGAAACATTGCAGTCGAAAGGGAACATGATCAAGGCTTTTATGGAGATGGAGGCTCTGTTATTAAAAAAAATCAAGCAGCATAGGGATACCATAGAGGAACTGAACCCCCCCCCTGAGGAAGCTGATATGGAGCTTGCTGTTGAAATTCTAAACAGGCTGTTGCAATCCGTGGAGGGAGACCGTAATAGATTTGGGAAGCTGAGGGGGATTTGATAGTTCATTAGCCTCAGAGAAGACCGGTCTAAAGGGAAGGGAAATCGATGTAGGCATGACTTCAGAAATGGCATCGAAAGCTGAAAATCTTTTGAAAGAATACAGAAATTCAAATGTGGATTTTAGGCTGAGAAAAATCAAAAATTTCCCCATTATCGACGGTGTAGTGCTAATCAAAATAGAAATTCGGTAGCAGTTCTTTTTCGCGATATTCTATGATAAAATAAAAGGACGATAGAAAAAGCGATAAAATATTAGGGAGTAAAGGAGGTTAGGGTGTGCCAAGAAAAGATATACTTGTATGTGTTACCAGACAAAAAACCTGTGAACGTTTGATAAAAGAAGGAGCCCGACTCATCAGCGGTGAGGAAAAGTTGTATGTGGTCAATGTATCCCCGGGTGGGTGGAGTCTTTTGGGTCAACAATATAAAGGTGTCGATCAAGCAGCAGAAGCCTTAGAGTACCTCTTTGAAATCTCTAAAAACTACGAAGCTCATATGACGGTTCTTCGATCGGAGGACGTTGTGGAAGCCTTAGTAGACTTTTTAAATAAAAAGGAAATTTCTACAGTGATTCTGGGAGGCTCTAAGGAAGAGGATCATGCAAGTGCCATGGCAAAAAAAATCAAAAGAAAAGTCGGCTATGACTTAGAAGTGCGTATACTACCCACCGAGGATGAAGAATAATACATTATGGAAAGTTGGTAACAGATGAGCGTTTTTCGAAAATACTCAACCTATTTACAAGAAAAATATGGGGAAAAAGTCTATAAACTATCAATTAATTTACCCCTGACCTGCCCGAATCGAAATCAGGATAATCTCGGAGGGTGCACCTTCTGTGCCGATGTGGGCACAGGCTTTAGCAGTGCTCCCAGTATTGATATACCCAAACAGTTGGAAGAACGGAAAGAGATTATAAAAAAACGATATAAAGCCAAGAAATACATTGCTTATTTTCAAAATTACACCAATACCTATATGCCCTTAGAAACTTTTCAAAAGTACATTCTAAGTGCTCTTGTGGATGATGTGGTGGAAATCGATATCTCCACTAGACCGGACTGCATTACCGACGAACAACTGGAGTTTTTAGCGGAGGTCAAAAGAAATTACCAAGTTGAAGTCACCTTGGAGTTAGGACTGCAAACCGTGAATTATAAAACCTTGGATAAAATCCGACGGGGACATGGTTTGGCGGAATTCATCGATGGGATTTTACGGATCAAGAAATTCGGGTTTGAAGTTTGTGTTCATCTGATTTTAAATCTTCCCTGGGACGATGATCGGGATGTTATTGAAAATGCTAAGATTCTTTCGGCTTTGAAGGTTGAACAGGTGAAGCTTCATGCCCTTTATGTAATGGACCACACCCAAATGGGAGAAGCCTATAAAAAAGGAGAATTTGAAATATGTACCGCAGAAGAATATCAACAGAAAGTAATTACCTTTCTTCGGCATCTGGACCCGGAGATTGTGGTCCAACGACTTTTGGGAAGAGCTCCCAGGGAAAATTCCTTATTTGTAAACTGGAATCAAAGCTGGTGGAAGATTCGGGACAATATAGAAGAAACCATGGAAAAAAATGGGATGGAACAGGGGGATTTTTTTCATTATTTGGGAGGTAGAGCCTACGAACAAGAAGTGGAAAAACAAAAATAAATTTTTTAAATTATTTTTGTTTTTTAGCAGGAAAAAATTCAGAAAATATCGAATACTATATAGTAGTACCAAAGTTAAATGATAAAAGTGATTATAGACTATAATAAGGAGGTATTCGTATGAATGAAATAATTTTAGGAGAGCAGGGCAGTGGTAAAACAAAGAAACTGGTGGCCATGGCAAACGAAGCCTTGGAGACGAGTAAAGGGCACAATATTTTCATCGATTTTGATAACAGCAATATGTTTCAGGTAGATTACCGAATTCGTTTTATTGGTATCAGGGATTATCAAATCCAGTCGGAGGAAGAGTTTATCGGTTTTATTAGTGGTGTGGTGGCTTCAAATTACGATATTGAGCGGGTTTTTATTGACAATTTATACCGGATCACCGGCAAAAACACCGATGAACTGGAAAAGCTTTTTGATAAAATGATGGATTTAGAACTGAAATACAATGTCAGCTTTGTAGTGGCAATTAACGGGACGAAGGAAACCCTTCCTGAATTCCTAAACCCTTTTAAAACTCAAGAAATCAAATAAGAAAAAACGACTGATCGGTCTTAGAATAAAAAATAGGGGGAAACCCCTATTTTTATGTTTTCCCCGGAATATATTATATTAAAAATGTTACAGGTTCGATTTTCGTGGTAAAGATATAGTAACGAGGGAAAAAGGAGGAGGAAAATGGATACGTTACAAGCAATTAATCCGTCAACAGGAGAGATCGTCGGTGAATATCAGCGAAGTAATCCTGTTGAAGTCAAAAAAGTAGTGGAAGATAGTCAAAGAAGTTTTGAAAATTGGAAACAAGTTTCAATAAAAAAGCGGATGACGTACTTAAAAAAAATACGCAAGAATATTATGGACCACTTGGATGAGTATGCAAACATCATTTCGAAGGATACGGGGAAGGTGTTAACGGAGTCTTTAATGAGTGATATTTTGCCCACTTTAGAATTTCTCCGTTATTATGAAAAAAACACGGAGGACTTTTTAAAACCGAAAAACCGGGACACGCCTCTGACCTTTCAGGGGGGGGAGTCTTATATTACTTACAAACCTTTGGGGGTGATAGGTATTATTTCTCCCTGGAATTTTCCCTTTCAACTATCTATGGTACCAATCATCACAGCCCTTGCTGCAGGTAATACAGTGGTGATTAAACCTTCCAACGTCACACCAACCATCGGTGCACTGATCGACCGTATTATGATTGAATCCGGTCTTCCTCAAGGGGTGGTGCAGGTTGTACAGGGAGGACGGGAAGTAGGGGCAGCTTTAATTGAAGCAAAACCGAATAAAATATTTTTCACCGGCAGTGTAGCCACCGGCAAAAAAATTATGGAACAGGCTTCTAAGCATCTCATCCCAGTGGAGTTAGAACTAGGTGGCAAAGACCCTATGTTGGTTTTGAAAGATGCCAATATTGATCGAGCAGTAGAGGGGGCCTTGTACGGTGGCTTTGTGAATTCCGGCCAAGTGTGTATTTCTGTGGAGCGACTATACCTTCAGGAAGAAATTGCCGAAGAATTTATGGAAAAACTAAAAATAAGAGTAAAACAACTGAATATCGGTTCTTCAAAAGAGGATGATATCGGTGCCATGACTAGTGTGGATCAAATAGTGCATGTGCAAAAACAAATTGAAGATGCCGTAAAAATGGGCGCAATATTGGAAACCCCAGTAAAAATTGAGAAGAATTTTTTCTATCCTGTGGTCCTTACCGGGGTAAACCATGAGATGGAGATCATGCAAGAAGAAACTTTTGGCCCGGTGCTACCAATCATGACGTTTAAAACCCAAGAGGAAGGGGTGGCACTTGCCAACGACTCCCAATATGGTCTCAATGCCAGCATATGGACGAAGGACAGAAAAAATGGGGAGAAGATAGCTGGGGAACTGATTACAGGCAATGTAATGATCAATGATGTAGTACGTAATGTGGTGAATCCGGACCTTCCATTTGGAGGAGTAAAAGACAGCGGTATAGGAAAATATCATGGTCCTGAAGGTCTTTACAGCTTTTCGTTGGAAACTTCAGTGATGGTAAACAAGGGCAAAGATGACAGGGAAATTAATTGGTTTCCTTATTCTGAAAAGAAGTACCGGGGGTTAACCGAACTGCTGAAAAGTCTTAATACGGATAAAAACCTGCTTAAGAAGGGAGGAGAACTTCTGAGGGTTTCAAAGAAGCTGAAAAAGATGGATTAATCGACTGAAAGCAGGATGATTCTTACGTATAATCCTCACATTAGTATGGCATAAATTGATAAAGTGTATTATAATGACAAAGGATTCTAAAAAACATATTTTCAGGAGGAGATACTATGAAAACAAAAATTGGAATTAACGGATTTGGAAGAATAGGTAAAGCGGTATTGAAAGCTTCTCTAGAAGGGGATTTCGATGTGGAGGTAGTAGCGATCAATAGTACTAGCGGTCCAGAGAAACATAGCCATATTTTTCAATACGACTCTATTTATGGAAAGTTTCCGGAAAAGGTAAAAGCAACGGAGAATGCGCTTTATATCGGAGATAAAGAAATCAAGTTTACGGCCCACCGAGATCCTTCAGAAATCCCTTGGAAAGATTTAGGGGTAGAGATTGTTGTGGAGTCTACTGGAGTATTTTTGACGGAAGAGTTGGCATTAAAACATATTGAAGCGGGAGCTAAAAAAGTGATTCTTTCTGCACCGGCAAAAGGTGGAGATGTACTAACTATGGTTATGGGAGTCAATGAAGAGATGTTTCAAAAAGACCGGCATCAAGTTATTTCCAATGCTTCTTGTACCACCAATTGTTTAGCTCCTGTAGCGAAGGTATTGGAAGATGAGTTTGGTATTGAAGAGGGAATGATGACGACTATTCATGCCTACACTAATGATCAGAATATTTTAGATCTTCCCCATAAGGATTTACGAAGAGCGAGAGCGGCAAATGAGTCTATTATTCCTACGACTACGGGCGCAGCGAAGGCTGTAACTAAAGTTATACCTTCTCTGGAGGGTAAGCTAGATGGCATGGCCATGAGAGTACCGGTGCCTGTAGGTTCCGTTGTGGATCTTGTGGTTCAACTGAAAGAAGAGCCCAGTGTGGAAGAGATCAATCAGGCTTTTGTAAAGGCGTCCCAGGGTAGTATGAAAGGGATTTTAGGGGTATCTGACGAACCTTTAGTATCCATTGATTATAAAAAGAATGAGCTTTCTTCAATTGTGGATACTTTATCCACGATGAAAGTCGGCAAAAACCTTTATAAAGTGGTTTCTTGGTATGATAATGAATGGGGCTACTCCAGTCGAATTTTAGATTTGGCTGAGTATGTTTCCAAACAATAAGACTGTTCTAAAAGAGTGATAAAATTATAATCACTAAATTTCAGGAGAAGACCGGAGATGAATTTTCGGTCTTCTTTATGGGATTAAGAGTTTAACATTTTGCGGAATGATGATATAATAAAAAAGTTATTAAAAGATTTCCGATCATGAACAATGGGGTGGAACTATGCAAAATATAGATTGGGAGAAGTTTTTAATTCCCTATGAGAACGCTGTGGAAGAATTAAAAGTTAAATTTAAAAGTATTCGAAACGAACTGATCAAAATGGGAGAATACTCTCCCATAGAATTTGTGACTGGTCGAGTAAAAAAAATCTCGAGTATTTTAGAGAAATCCAAGCGCTTGGAAGTGGATATGGAGAATATCGATAAAGAAATTGAAGATATTGCAGGAATTCGGATTATGTGTCAATTCGTGGAAGATATTTACACGGTTGTGGATTATATCAGTGAGAGAGATGGAAAAGACTTGAAAGTAGTAGGGGTAAAGGATTACATTACCAACTATAAAGACAGCGGTTACCGAAGCTATCATGTAATTATTGAATACCCGATTCAGACTGCATTCGGAAATAAAAATATTTTAGCGGAAATCCAAATAAGAACCTTAGCTATGAACTTTTGGGCAACCATTGAACATAGTTTAAAGTACAAGTATAAAAGACAAATCCCGGACCCGATTCAACTAAGATTAAAAAATGCTGCGGATGCAGCCTTTCAATTAGACCAAGAAATGTCACAAATCCGCCATGAAATCCGACAGGCCCAAAAAATGTTCGAAATTCGTTCAAGTACGGTCTCAAATATTCTAAGTAATATTGATCGATTAGAGTCAGCGGGGTTGTTTAAAGAAGCAGATAAATTCCAAGAACGATTCAATAAATTATGGGATAAGGTGGAAATGGCAGGCCTAAAGGAACTATCGAAGGAAATCGATGAGTTTATGGCCAAGTACCAAGCCTATGATTAACCTGAATTTAATTGTGAGATGGATTTAAGGATAAACAATGAAACTATTGAAAAGGTGTTGCTATGAGTATATATGCGATTGGAGATCTTCATTTAAGTGGAGACGGATCCAAACCTATGGATATTTTTGGTGATCAATGGGCCGACCATAAAAAGAAAATAGAAGAAAATTGGTTAAAAAAAGTCAAGGTAAGTGATGGTGTATTGATCCCGGGGGATATTTCATGGGCCATGAAATTTGCCGAGGCGGAGATGGATTTAATGTGGCTTGATCAACTTCCGGGACAAAAATTCATTATCCGGGGAAACCATGATTTTTGGTGGAGTTCTATTAAAAAAATGAATCGTAGATTCAAGAATTTATTTTTTGTTCAAAACAACTGCTTTACATATGAAGATGCGATCATCACCGGTACCCGGGGGTGGATTTCTCCTAATGACCGCTCTTTTACGGAACAGGATCAAAAAATATATTTCCGTGAAATCCAGCGTTTGAAAAGGTCTTTGTTTGAAGCCGCAAAGGAAAAGAAGGATGGAAACCAAAAGGTAATAGTTATGCTGCATTATCCTCCGACAAATGAATTGAAGGAAACTACAGGGTTTATTGAAGTACTGGAGGACTTCGAAGTAGACTATGTAGTGTATGGACACTTGCATGGGACGGAATCTTTTGATGCTTCTCATAAAGGAGAGTATAATGGGATAAAATATGTTTTAGCATCCAGCGATTATTTGAATTTTAACCCGGTATTAATAATAGAATAAGGTCCCCTTTAAATTAAGGAGACCTTATTTTAAGTTTCACTTACTTATGCTTTTGCTATTATATCATAATTCGATTTATTGCTCACTAGAACTACATAACGTTGAAACCGATTAGCTCCCATAAAGTGAACTTTAGATTTGGTCACTGCTGCCCAGGACATTGCCGATTTTATGCTTTACCATATTCTCAACAGCTTTTCGACCCTCCCCTAAATATTTTCGGGGGTCAAAATTGGAGGGGTTATCATGAAGATGTTTACGGATCGCTGAGGTCATAGCAAGTCGTAAGTCGGTATCAATGTTTACTTTACAAACTCCGTGTTTGGCTGCTTCTTTAATCATTTCCTCAGGAACTCCCTGGGCGCCGGGAATATCTCCGCCGAATTTATTGCAGGCCTCTACGTATTCTGATAGTACCGTGCTTGCCCCATGGAGAACCAAAGGAAATCCCGGTAACAGTTTTGAAATCTTTTTTAATCGTTCGAAATCCAACTCTGGTTTCCCTTTAAATTTGTATGCGCCGTGACTGGTTCCGATGGCAATGGCTAAGGAGTCCACACCGGTTTTTTCAACAAATTCTCTAGCCTCTTCAGGGTTGGTATAGGTGGCATCCTTAGCATCTACGGAGATGTTGTCCTCAATGCCTGCAAGTTTACCAAGTTCCGCTTCAACTACTACTCCACGAGGGTGTGCATAATCCACAACTTTTTTTGTTAAGGCGATGTTTTCTTCAAAGGGAAGATGAGAAGCATCAATCATTACAGAAGTAAAGCCATCATCGATACACTGTTTACAAATTTCAAAATCTTCGCCATGATCCAAGTGAAGTACTATGGGGAGATCTGTATCTTCAACAGCGGACTCCACCAATTTTTTTAAGTAAATAGGATTGGCATATTTTCTAGCTCCGGCGGAGACCTGCAAGATTAATGGTGATTTTTCTTCCTTTGCCGCAGATACAATCCCTTGAATAATTTCCATATTATTGACATTGAAAGCTCCTATGGCATATCCTTTCTCATAGGCTTGTTTGAACAACTCTTTACTCGTTACTAATGGCATATAAAAACCCTCCTAATATGATTTGTTTTACCTTATACATTATATCAGAAATTTAGTAAAAAAGAAGGACAAGGCGAGGATTGCTCAGAGGATTTGAATTAAATGTTTAATTGTAAAAGTAAATTAGACCCCTATTTATAAAACTGTCTAATTTAGTCTTACAAATCCAGAGGTCTAATTTAACCTTACATACTTTTGAGTATTATTAGCAGCTGTTTTGTGAAATTTCTT
>NZ_SUMG01000020.1 GCF_009910325.1 Isachenkonia alkalipeptolytica | reverse complement strand
CTTTATTTTCATATATAATTATAACATAAAAGTAAAGGGGATTAAAAAGAATCCTGGAAAATTTTCCATTTTTATTCATACCACACACAGCGCATTACAAAAGAAGCCCCTCATTTCCGCAACAATGTTTGTGGTTACCACTCCCTGTGAGGATACCGCTGGAGAATATGTACAGATAGTCTACACTGACTTCATCAAACAAACTCACGGTTCCTTTTAAGACCGATGAACCGGCAACACTTTTTATCGATTCTTATAAAACTGCATTACCACTAACCCAAGGATCAGCACAATTACAATCAAGGCAACATTCTCCAGGAAGCCGTATTGTCCCTGGTAACCCTCCGGTGCCCTTAAATTATTGTAGATCCCGAACTATGCTCAGGTCATGAGGACCGCAAATATGGCGTTCTTTGTATCAACAAATCAATCAACCGAAGCATACAATAAGATAACCGCCTGCGGGATTTAGAAAGATCCCGCAGGCGGTTATTTTAGTTGAGTGAAAGTTGAGTGAAAGTTGAGTGAAATAGGTTTGGATGACAAAAAGTCCGTCCCCCTGTCACCCCTGTCACCCCTGTCAACTTTTAAATTTTTAACCCTTATGAGGGATTTTCTTATAAAGAAGTAAGGCAAACCCTCCTCCGATCAAGGCCGTATACAACTGAGGAAACATAAAAGCCGTCGTAATCATCGACGGCACCTGTGGTAAGAAAAGCGGTACAACAAATTGAATTCCCAAAGTCATAACCCCAAATTTTCCCAGGGCGGAAATCACCACGGCCACATAGCCATTAATACGTTGAGTTCTATCAAACAACAAGACATAAGTCGTATTTCCCAGGATCACCAAGGGCACCACCGGAAACAAGGGCATAATTCCAAGTATGTAAGCCAACATGGGAGTCATAAACCCTATCATCATGGCACCTTGCTTTCCCACCATCAAAACCGACAAAATTAAGGTCATATTCACTAGAGGACCAACCACCGGCTGCATAAACCGGGCGAAAAATATTTGAAAAACCAAAGCCATCCCCAGAAGTAGTCCTGTTTGTGCCACTTGTAGTTCCCTTTTCTTTTGATGCATAACCGCATTTCCCGGATTCATAATATCAGCTCCTATCCATTTTTTTTATATTACCTTTGAAAGCTTCCCGCATCCCTTACTCTAAATTTATCGAATGATCTCGATGGTACTCTATGGACTGAAGATCAAAAGCCCTTAAGGATTGCTCCTGATCAGGTTCCAAGGCCAACTCTCCGTATTTATCCACCGCCTTTTTATCTTTAGGTCCATGACTTAGAGATGCTGCGCCCCCAATGCATCCCCCTTTACAGGCCATCCCTTCAATAAAGTTATGCTCCAGTCTCCCAAACTTAAGCTTCTTCAATGCTTTATCACATTCAGCGATCCCGTCACAAGTGATGGGACGGAAAGGATTTTCTGCCGGATCTTTTTCCAAAAGCTTGCCCAGGGCCTTGGTCAATCCTCCGGAACGGGCAAATATTCTACCGTAAAAGGATGCATTATCCAGTAGTCTCTCCTCTAGCTGATCCAGGACAATGTCCTGGGAATCCAACATGGCTGCCAACTCTTCAAAGGTCAAGGCATAGTGTGTGGCTCCTTTTAAATCCTCTTTTTGAATTTCTTCTTTTTTTGCGGTGCAAGGTCCTATAAATACCACTTTCCCCTCGGGGTCCAAGGATTTAATCAATCTTGAAATCGCAATCATTGGAGATACCAATGTGGAAAGATGTTTTTTAAGCTCCGGATAGACCTTGTATACATGTTCTACAAAAGCAGGACAACAGGAGTTGGTCATGGTTTCAATTGTTCCAATTACCTTTCGGTATTCCTTGGCCTCTTCCAAGGCCACCATATCCGCCCCGAGGGCTACTTCAATAACATCATGGAATCCAAGTTTTTTGATCCCGGCCATCACTTGTCCGATGGAAGCATAGGTGAACTGGGAAGAAATAGATGGTGCAATAATCGCATAGACCTTCACTTTCGATTCCTTGGAATCTTTCAGGGTTTTGATCACATCATTAATCGATGATTTGTCCATAATCGCCCCGAAGGGACATTGATAAACACAAGCCCCGCAACGAATACACTTTTCTTCGTCGATCACTGCTTTTTTTTGTTCATCAATACGGAGGGCTCCCACTTCACAAGCTCTGCGACAGGGTCTCATAACATCGGCGACGGCATTATAGGGACAAATTTCTTTGCATTTTCCGCATTCGATACACTTTTCCTGATCGATCACCGCTTTTGAACCGATAATGCTGATGGCATCTGTGGGACAGGCTCCGGTACACCTGTGGGCAAGACATCCTCGGCAAGCCTCCGTAATAATAAAGCGATTGATCGTGCACTCATCACAGGCTTCATCAATTACTTCGATGATATTAGGATTCTCTTTATCACCGCCTAATGCCATACGAATTCGATCCATCGTAATCACCCGTTCCTTATGAATACAACACCGAATTCTTGGAGCAGGCCCCGGGTCTGTACGATAGGGGATCAACGGGATTGCCCCTTCCAAATTCCCCTGAAAAGCTGCCCGGGATACTTCTTTTAGAACTTCATACTTCATCTCCTGCACGTGATTTTCAAATTTTCTCATGTTTATGCACCTCACCTTAGCACTAAAGTAGTTTTTCTAAAAAAGCCTCCACTTCCTTTTCCGTTAATGAAACCACCGCGCCTTCATCTACTTTTACCGACACCGCATTTGTACAGTTCCCTAAACAAAAGGCCGCTTTTATGATAAAATAATCTTCTAACTTTTTTTCTTCAACAATCTTTTGCAGACGGTTTACAACTTGATAAGCTCCTTTTAAATGACAGGCACTTCCCACACAAACATGAATCGTTTTCATATTCTTCACCCTTTCCTAATAATAGTGTATCTTAACTTTCTTTCCCAAGGCTTCTAATTGACTTTTTAATTGATCGATCATCCGAAGCTTTATGCTTAAATCCTTTGGTAAATCAGGATTTTGATGGGCGGGATTAATGGCTTTTCCCACATAAAAATTCAAATGGGTACTGTCTTCTAGAAATACCCGGGTTAATAACTCTGCCCCGTTTATTTGCTCTTTGTTTTTTTTAGGGGGCATTAATTCCCTTTTTATTCGATAGTCTTCAATATTTTCTACGACGTGGCTTAGGGTAATCACCCCTTCCGTGACAAAGTCGATCCCTGAAATCTTCCCTCTCGGCGGAATCGAATCCGTTCCGGTCTCAAAGAGGACCTCTACTTCCCTTTGTAATTCCCGACTGACAATGTTAGCTGCAGTCCCTCCACAAACCACTTTTTTTCCTCTCCCTTTCATAAAAGCCTCTACAATTTTCGGATCCTGCTCGGGAGCTTCCGGAGGGCCGGAAAAAACATCCAAGGTTTCAGGTTTTCTTGCTCTTAAGCTGACTACCGTAGTGTCGTCCCCCGGTTTTTGTTCATAAAGATAGGCACAGGTACTCATTAATTTATTGGCAATTCCCTTAGCGGTTTTTTCCATTGCCGACTGCCTTATTAAATACTCCTCCACATTGGACCACTGCCATCCGAGATTGAGCACTCCCCCTACCCCTGCATGAATGACACCGTCACTGACTAAGGTTACCATATCGCCCTCTTTTAATTGAAAAATACTTTCCAGAATTTTCTTTCCATGAATAAACTTCTCTTTTTTTTTCAATTCATAACTTTTGTTGTTTCGCACCATAAATACCGGAGGATTATCATATTCAATGAGGTGAACCTTTCCTGTTTTCGATATTTTCATAATAATAAAAGTGGAGTAAGCAAGTTTTCGAATATTGCATACCGGCAGGGTTTTTGCGATGGTTTCAATGGTCTCATCAATACTGGCCCCTTCCTTTAGCATGGTTCCTGCAATTTTTGTGGTCATTGTTGCTAAGATATTGGCTTTCACACCACTGCCCAATCCATCAGCCAAAACAATGATGGTGCTGTCCTCAGCTTCCACAACTTCTACTTTATCTCCACAGAGCTCTTCTTGCATTTTATTCAAACTGTCATAAGCGAAGTCGTAAAATAATTCCATCACCGCTCTCCTCCCTCTCCAAGAACAATCTCTTTTAATTTGCTCAAGGTAACCTTGGTTTCCGCTGTGGTCTCTCCTAAAAGACTGGCTATTTCCTGGGCTACTCTCATTTGTTTATCAATAACGTTTTGTGCCGCGTGAATGGTCTCTCCCTTAACCCTTTCCAGCTCTTCTTTATTTTTCTCCGCCGATGTTACATCGGTCATAATAGCCATTAAAACCCCTTCATCTTCCAAGTAAATAATATTTGCAATCAGAATTACCCCGTATTGGGGATATTCAACTTTTTTACCAATGGTGTTTACCTTTGTTTCCATCACTTCACGAAACAAGTCCTCGGCAATCACTTTGCTAATGGGCTGATCCTTCATTTGATCACTGGCTACCTGAAATATTCGTTCTGAGGAGGGATTGAATTCTTTGACCTGATAATTAAAATCCACCATGAAAATGGCATTTGGACTATGATCAAAAATTACATTTTTCAAACTCTCCGCCTTTGCCCGCATAAAAGGCAAACACATATTCACTCGAGAGGTCCCCCGTAAAATTGATTCCCCATGGGCCCTACAGGTCCCATACCCACAGGCATCACAGTTAATTTCATCCTCTTTTTTGTTTTTCCCCATACTCCCTAGTACCCCTTCCACTTCTTCTCTGGAATAGCTGGGTATTTCCACGCTTTGATCATATATCAACTTCGTAAGCTCATAGGGGGCTAGTTTGTTGAGGGGGTCCCTCCTTTTACCCTCTTTTACTTTCTTTTCCTCAAGGTATTGCTTCGAGCGTTTGCGCCGAATATAATAACTGATGTCATCCTTGGGCATTCCCGTTCCATTGGTACAGCCCCGTTCACAGGAAGCCACCTCTAAAAATACTCCTTCAAGATCCCCTGCAAGCAAGCATTCTAAAATCTCCTTGCTTTTTTCCACACCGCTAACCAACATTTTCTCAAAGCGATCCGCACCGGCTCTTTCAAGGTTGATTTTATAGGGAATCATACTTCCTTTCATGGAACCTTCTTTATCAAAGCTTGTGCTCGTTAAAGATTGGAGTTCAATCCCCTCTTCTTCCAGCCACTCTTTCAATTCAACAAAAGTGATCACCGTATCCACAGCGCCCCGATTTTGCATTTCTCGAGCTTCCGCTTTTTTTGCCAGGCAAGGGCCGATATATACCACGTGACTGTCCTTACCATATTCTTTTTTTAAGAGTTTCCCATGGGACATCATGGGAGAAATAATGGGAATCATATTCTCCCGCAGTTTCGGATAGTATTTTTCAATTAAATAATTAGTGGAGGGACAGGTCGTTGCTATTAGATTCTTTTTTTCGGTCGTTGCTAAATACTTTTCATAAGCCTCGATCACAAGGTCGCCACCCACAGAAGTTTCTTCCACTCGGTCCACTCCCAGTTTTTTAAGGGCCGTAACCATCTGTCCCACTTCGTCAATCTCGAAAGCTCCGGAAAAGGAAGGGGATAGGCTGACGATTACTTTTTTCGATGAACTGATCGCCTGCTTTGCCTCTGAAACCTTATCGATGATATACAGTGCCTCCTGCTCACAGGTAACGTAACATTCTCCACAGGATATGCAACGCTTCTGATCGATTTCTGCACTTGTTTCAAAAATAGAAATTGCCTTTGGAGAACATACCCGAATGCATTTATAACAATGGTTGCAATGCTCCTTCGCGTAATTAATAAACTTCATATTCCCACCTCCATAGTCATCATTTTGTTATTTTTTTAACGATATATTCTATTATAACGCATCCCCTTTTACTTTCCAATTCCCTTGTAAATATTTCCTTTATAGAAAATATTCAGAAATCTGTATGGATCAAATAAACCAAAGGGGACGGAGGTATTCGGTAGATGATCTACCGAATACCTCCGTCCCCTTTGGTTCACCTTTGGTTTACCTTATGAAAATCAGGGCGATGAGTATCGCGATTACCACAATAATCATCACTTTTTCTTTGGAAAAGTATTGTTTCCTTTCAGAAGAAGCCGGTTTTTTATTCTTCCGCTTCTCCATGTATCTTCGTTTATAATCCTTCTTGAACTTCTTGGAACGGTCATAGTCCCCTTTCTTTTTATAAAGGGCACTTAAATTGTAATAGGGTGTGTCATAGGAGGGATCCTTGGATATGGCCTGTTTATAATAGTTCTCTGCGGCGTCCGGATGGCCGGTTTCCAAATAGATATTTCCCAGGTTCACAATCACGGTTAAGTCCTCGGGACGATGATCCAGGGCTAGGAGAAAATATTCCTCCGCCTTTTCGTATTCCTTCTTTTTGGCATGGATAATGCCTTTGTTTTTAAGCCATGTGGGGTCATTTTCTGCACGACTCAACTTTTGATCGATGATCGCTTCCGCCTCATCCAGTTTCTTGAGATCGATCAGGCCTTTGACTTCTTCCTCCCCCATTTCTTGGGCGTTCTTGTTTTTTTCATCCATGGATACTCCCCCAGTAGTAAAGGATTGAACTGTCTTGGCCAAAAATCCTGTTACTGCAATTATAGTATGCAACCTTGAAAAAGTAAAGCGGAGGACGGAAGACCCAGTTTTTTAGCCCTTTCGGAAAATCAACCCGGGCTTCCTTTTTGAAAAAACCGTAGATTTTTCAAGTCATCCAAGAGGCTATACATCACCGGTACCAGCACTAAGGTTAGTACCGTGGACGCGATTAATCCCCCAATAACCACCGTGGCCAGGGGCGCCCGGACTTCGCTCCCCTCTCCCATGGCCATAGCCATGGGAAGCATGCCTAAAATCGTGGTTAAACTGGTCATTAAAATCGGTCGGAGTCTGGTCACCCCGGCGGTTAACAAGGCCTCTTTACGCTCCATCTTTTGTTGATGGTAGAGCTGATTGGTGTAATCCACCATGACAATCCCGTTGTTTACCACAATGCCCGCCAGCATAATCACACCGACGAAGGCAATAATGCTCAGACTCCGATTGGTAATCAATAGGGCGGCTATAATCCCGATAAAGGTCTGAGGCAGGGTAAACATAATGATCAGGGGATATACCAGAGATTCAAACTGGATCGCCATGGTCATAAACACCAGGACAATGCCCAGAATTAACGCCAGGCGCAGTCCGGAAAAGGAATCCACCATGGCCTCATAGGCCCCGCCGTATTCAATATAGTACCCCTCGGGGATGTCCATTTCCTCTAGGGTGTATTGAATATCCTCCATGGCATCGGATAAATCCCGGTCCACCAATTGAGAGGTTACATATCCCACCCGCATTTCATTCTCCCGCTGAATGCTCCTGGGGGCGGTGTTCACTTCAAAATCCGCCAACTCCCGCAGGGGTACGGAGTAGCCTAAGGGGCTGGGAATATAAAGGTTTTCCACCCCGGGGATATCGATGTCATGATGGTAATCCATGACCATATCCACCATGTATTCCTGGCCCTCCTCCCGAAAGATGGTAACGGTTTCCTCCGTCATGGCAAGATTAATGTACTGTCCGATTTGGTAGGTGGTCAGTCCATGGCTTTGGGCTCTTTTATGATCAATGTCCACACTTACCTGAGGGATTTCTTCATCAAAGGAGGTGTTCAGTTCCCGAATACCCTCCACCTCTTGAATTTCTTCCCGGATGGCATCCGTAATTTCTTCTAATACTTCCGTTTCTTCCCCCCGTACAATGATCTCCACATCGTCACCGATCCCCCCGGAGATATCCATGACCGATACTTCCCTATCCACCCCGGGCCTTTCGGGAATTTCCCGTCGGATTTTTTCACTGATCTCAAAGGCTGATGCCTCCCGTTGATTCAGATCCACTAAGCTGATGTCGATTCTGCCGCCGCTGCTTCCCAACAGCTCCGAACTACTGCCCGAGCCCACCTGGGTAAGGATGTACTCGATGTCCTCAAATTCTTCCAAATACCCTTCCACCCGTTTTACTTCCCCTTCCTTTTCTTCAAAACTTACCCCCGGTGGGAATTCAAAGGCAAGGGATATCACCCCGGCGTCCATGGCGGGGAGGAACTCAAAGCCTACAAAGGAGTATAAAAAGACACTGAAAATCATCAGCACCAAAAATATGGCAATCACCGTCTTTCGATGACTTAAGGCCGTTTGAAGGGTTTTTTTGTAACCGCCCCGCAACCGGTCCATGGCTTGATCCATTTTGGTTGAAAACTTATTTTTCTTCTTCAGATCCGTCCCTTCCGGGATTACCTTTACGGTTAGTACGGGCATCACGGCAATGGCCACGATTAGAGAGGCAAACAGGGCAAAGGTTACGGTCCATGCCAGAGGGGTAAAGATGATCCCGGCTACCCCCTCCACAAAGATTACCGGCAAAAAGGCCACCACGCTGGTGATCGTTGAGGCGGTTATGGCTCCCGCCACCTCCTTGCTTCCCCGCTCCGCCGCCAGGGAGGAAGCCATTCCCTGCTCCCGTTTGGAGAAAATATTTTCCAGTATCACCACCGCATTATCCACCATCATGCCCACACCCAGGGCCAAGCCTCCCAGAGTAATGAAATTCAGAGAATCCCCCCGGAGATAAATCAGAGCAAAGGTCCCCACCACGGAGATGGGAATGGCAATACCCACAATGATGGTGGCTCTGAAATTCCCCAGGAACACCCATAAGACCAGCATGGCCAGGAAGGCTCCCACAATGGCCACCTCAATTAATCCGTTAATGGAGTCTTCAATGAACTCGCTTTGATCAATCACCACTTGAAATTCCATATCCTCGGATAACTGCTCCTCTAACACCGCCAACTCTTCATGGATGCGGTTGGCCACCTCTACGGTATTGGCATCGCTTTGCTTTTGGATCCCTAAGGAAATGGTTTCCTCTCCATCAATGGTGGTTACGGGATGCTGTACTTTATTGCCGTCCACCACATAGGCAATGTCCCCTAACGTTATAGGGGTTCCCGAGGCATCACTGCCCACAAAAACCGATTCGATTTCCCTAAGTTCCTCGAATTGCCCGGAAACTTCCAGGGCATACTCCCGATCCCCATCGGTGAGGACCCCTCCGGAAACATCGATGTTTGACGCCTGGGTTGCCTGCATCACGGATTCCAGGGACAGTTCATGCTCCTCTAGTTTATAAGGATCCAAATACAGGCGGATATCCCGTTCTTCGCCCCCATCCACATCCACCACGGCAACCCCGTCGATCCTTTCTAACTGGCCCTTTACCACTCCCTCCGCCACCTCCGTAAGGGCTTGTTGGTCCCCTTCACCGCTCATGGCAATTTGCACGATGGGTAGCATATCCGGGTCCAATTGCATCACCATGGGGGAGGAAACATCTCCGGGGAGCATCCCTCGAACAATGTCTGCCCGCTCCCTGGCTTCTAGGGAGGCGAACTGCATATCCGTTCCCCAGTTAAAATTCAGCAGAATAACCCCCTGGCCCTGCATGGAATAGGATTTGATCTCATTCAGTCCGTCCAGGGTGGAAAGCCCCTCTTCCATGGGCCGGGTCAGCATATTTTCAACCTCTTGAGGTCCCGCCCCCTGGTAGTCCATCATCATTAAGAGCACCGGCAGTTCCATATCGGGATACAAATCCACAGGAAGCAGGGTAAAAGAGATCATTCCCAGTAAAATCACCATACAAACAATCATCAAAATCCCCGCCGGTCGTTTGATTCCTAAGGAAGATAAATTCATTCTTCTTCACCCTCCTTAGCCACTTCCACTTCCATCCCCTCTTTTAGATCCGAAGGTCCGGCAACTACCACTTGGGCTCCCTCTTTCAGTCCGTCGACCTGCACCATTCCCTTCTCGGATATCCCCGGGGTTACGGATTTTTGCTTTAACTTTTGCTCCTCATCGACTACATACACAAATTCTTCCTCCCCTTCGGAATAGAGGGCGTATCGGGGTACCGCCAACACCTCCTTTGCCCGGGCCGTGGCCAGTTCAATTTCAGCACTCATCCCGATTCGTTGGGCCTCGATTTCTTCGCTTACCACCAGTTTTACCGGGTAAAACCGGCCCCCCTCTTCGGGAATCATCCCTACTTCTGTAACCTGAGCCTCCCTCTTCTCATCGGAGATCGCGGGAATTACCACTTCCGCCAAATCCCCTTCGGAAATCCTCATCAGGTATTGTTCGGAAATCCCGGTGCTTAACTGCATTTTTCCCTCCCCGGCCAGAACCACGGAAGGCGTGACGGGATTTGCCATATCCCCTTCGGTGATGCGAACTTTTAGCACTTCCCCATCGGTGGGGGCTGTAATATAGGTTTTTTCATACTCCTCTTTGGCCCGCTCCAGGATTCTTTTTGACCATTTTATTTGTTCTTCGTAAAAGGATTCCTGGACTTTGGTTCGATCCCCCCCTTCAATGGATTCCACCAAGTCCTCGGCACTTTCTCTTTTTCTCTCGGCCAACTCCACCCTTTTTTCATATTTTGTCAACTCATAGGCTTTTAGCTCTTCGACTTCATAGGCTTCCCGGGCCTCTTTTAAGGCTTCTTTTTGTTCCTGTTCATGGGCCTTCGCCTCTTCTAAGTGTTCTGTCGCCATGGTTAGGGACCAGGTATCCTCCTGTCGGGACTGGGCCAGATTTCCCCGGGCACTGGCTAAGCCGCTTTCCGCCTCCATAATGGCGGATTCCTGTTTTGAGCTGTCCAGTCGAAACAACAGATCCCCCTGTTTTACCTGATCCCCCTCCTGCACGTGAATCTCTTCTACGGTCCCCAGGGTTTTCGGTGTGATTCTCCAGTCATTCTCCGGCACGAAAAACCCCATGGTATGAAACACCTCCTTCAAGTCTTGGGCCGCAACTTCCTGGACCTCTACTAAGGGCAGGGTTTCTTCCTCTTTTACTTGAACCCTATCCTCCTCGGCGTTCACTAAAGTAATCATGATCACCATGGTTAGGAGACAAAGGAAACCGGTTATCATATAAACCGTCGGTTTTTTTGGTAAAGACGCATTTTTTAAAAACTTCATAAGTAAAACCTCCGTAATGTTTGTTATTCTTTAGCATGTTTATGGAGCGTGTTTTCATTCATATACTCTAACCGTCGATTTTTCAGTAAATATTGAACATCCGCTTCATTGGCTACTTTTCGATCATGGGTCACCATAATCACACATTTTCCTTTTCTTCTTGCCATTTTTTTAAAGATCCGAAGCACTTCCTTGGCGGTTTCATCATCTAAATTCCCTGTGGGTTCATCGGCTAAGATCAGATCCTTCCCCCCGACTAAGGCCCTTGCTATGGCCACCCGTTGTTGTTGTCCTCCCGAAAGCTTTAGTACCGGCCGCATTGCCTGCTCTTTTCTTAGGCCCACTTCTTCCAACAATCCTAACGCCGCTTTTTCATTTTTCTCTAACTTCATAATCCCCATAGCTACATAAATATTTTCCAGGGCCGTCATATAATGAATCAGATTGAAGTTTTGAAAGACGATGGCCATATTCTCTTTACGGTACTTTTGCGGGCTGATCTTTTGAATATCCTTTCCCTTGTATTTAACGCTCCCCTCATCGGTGCTTTCCAGCCCTCCGCTAAGGGCCAACAACGTGGACTTCCCCTCCCCGGAGGAGCCCAGCAGGGCATAGAATTTCCCTTGCTGAAAGGTCATATTGAAATCCTTGAGAATCACCACTTTTTCTCCTTTTTCTTCATATCCGAAGGAAACATTCTCAAAGGACAGTAGGCTTTTTTCACTTGGCTTCTCTACAGTAATCATGTGCTAATCCCCCCTGCTTAATATGGATTTCGGGCTATGACGCATGACATTACTCACCGGCAGTAATACTGCCAAAATCATTAAACTGAAACTCATGCCCGTAATTTTACCCTTTTCATATAACCCGGTGCCTATTTCCAGCTCTTCAATAGGTTGTATCTCTTCCGGATCCACCCCGGCCCCTTTGCTCGACAGCCCGATCAGGCGACTTTCCAGCATTTCTCCAAGGGTAGCCTCCCCTTCCCCTTCCGCTAATTGGCGATCCATCAGCCGGTTTCCGAGACTCTCCGAGGCGAAGCCGCCGATCAGAAAGGCAAAAATCAAGGCCACGGCAGCAATCATCAGCATTTCGCTCAGATATTGATAAATAATGTTTTTCTTGCTTTCTCCCATAGAGAGCAGCACCGCGGTTTCATAATTCCGTTCCTTCACCCAAAGCATCAGGACCAAGGACAAAATTGCCAGTCCCCCGATCATCGTGACCAGGATCATTTTCCTTGCAAGGGAGCTTACCTCTTCCACCGGCTCCACCATATAGCGGTATGCCCGGTCATTGGCATCCAGTCTAAAGCTTTCCCAGTCCAGGGGATATTCTTTGGCCTCTTCCAGAAATGTCTGGATATTTTCCGGGGCATCCATGTAATATACCACCCGGTCCGTTCCCAGGGAGGGTAGGACAATATGACTCCCCCCCACCGTAATCTCATTTTCCCTTAAATCCAGAGCCATGGCATAGGGGGTGTAAATCCGGTTTTCCGATCGTATAAGAGAAAGTTGCAGACCATAGCCTCCCATGCGTTCCGATAGTCGACTGCCTTCGGCTTGATAGATCCCTACAATCTCCAAATCCAATTCCCTTCCCTGATCCGCACTTTCCACTTTCAAATAGTCCCCGATACCAAGGTGATTCTTATCTGCCAAGGATTTTTCCATGAGCACCACTTCCCGTCCTTGATCCTCAAGGGTAAGATGACGACCTTCGATAATTTCCACATGATCGGCATCCAACAGGCCGGAAAGCCCGGAATTATGCAAACCCACCACGGCTACGTTCGGTGGAGTTATGGGCGTTCCACTAAAATCCAAGGCCCGCTCCAGATTCGAAGTGCCACCAATGGTTTCAATGTTTACCCCGTTTCCATAGGCATAGGCGATGGCATTGTAATCCACCACGTTTTCCTGCTCCGCCAATAAGGCGGCTTCATGACTTTCGATCACCTTCGGCGCAAAGTCTTTTTCTTCATCCAGTACCGCATCCTGAAAATTGTAGCTTAAGGATACTTGTCCGCCTAAGGTTTCCCGTGCCAATACCCGGGCATCCTCCGCAGCGTAAAGGATGCTCATTCCCATAACCATTAAACTTAAAATCATTCCCATAATAATCAGCATGGTGATGTTTCGACTCTTTCTTCTCTTTAATGAAAGGATCCCTCGATTAAAAAAGTTCATTTTAACCCCTCCCCCAATGATAGTTGATTAATCTTTATAAGACTGCACCAATAGAACAGCTTATCCTGTATTTCAAGAGCCTAACATCCTTTAATGAACTTACTATGAACTTTTCACTTTTTTTCCGGAATTTTTAAATCTGCACACAAAAAAGATGAGAAGATCTTTGATTTTCTCATCTTTTTTGGGCTTATTTTATTGGGATCGGCTGTCAATCGCTTTTGTTATACCGGGAAGCTTCGTATCCTGAGTTCATGTGCTCCCTTTTATTTGGCAATCCAGGAAAAGGCGTATTCCATAAGTCACCGGGACGTTTGGTTTCTTAGCTAATACCACTACTACATGGCAAACAAAACGTCCTCTTGGCTTTAAACGTCCCCTTGGCTTTTTGGCTTCTTCACTCCTTTAGAAACCGGATTCCCTCTTTGGGAATCCGAATTCTAAAAGGTTGGGGTTTGTTTTTTATATTTTCCCACTCTTCCTTGGAAAGCTCCCACTCCAGGTGATCATCCTTCGAATGGGCCGGTGGACGTTTCAAGGTAAGATAACAGAGAACTCTTCTTGGACCTTCTTCATAGGTATTGATCCAGGCAGAAAAGATGTTGGCATTTTCCGGAGAATCCTCTGCCAAGTAAATTTTTTCTGAAGCTATGGTTATAAAAGTTTCCTGTTTGGCCGGAATGTTTTCCACCTGCAACTCAATATCCCACTCCAGGGCTTTGATAACATAGGAGGAAAGGGTTTGAAACTTGGAAAAACTTCGATACCCTGTCAGTTTTGCCACAGAAAGGGTGGGAGGATAGTGATGCAGGGTTTCTCTTGATCCGTAGGCCTCTACCCTTCCCTTGGATAAAACCAGGAGTTTTGGACAGATCCTATAGGCTTCCTCCATGTTGTGGCTGACAAAAAGGGTGGCTCCCTGATATCCCTTTAAGGCCTCCATTAATTCCTTAATCAAGGTGGTCTTTAAGTAGTCATCCAAGGCGGAGAAGGGCTCGTCTAAAAGAAGCGCCTCGGGCTTTCCGATGATTCCCCGGGCCAGGGCCACCCGTTGTTGCTGTCCACCGGAAAGTTGGGCGGGATAGCGGTTTTTTAGCCCCTTAAGTGCCATCAGTCGTAATACTTCTTCGAGTCGATCCTTTCTCTTTTCCTCTTTTACGTTGGTCAGTGGAAAAAGAATGTTCTCTGCCACGGTCATATGAGGAAAGAGCGCATAGTTTTGGAAAAGGTAGCTGACCCTTCTTTTCCGGCTGGGAAGGTTGATCCCTTTTTCGGAATCAAAGAGTACCCGGTTATTTAAAACAATTTGTCCTTCATCAGGGGTTTCAATCCCTGCGATTAATTGTAGGGTAATGGATTTTCCAGAGCCCGAGGCCCCCAGCAAACCCGTGGTCTCTCCGTCGGTTTCAAAAGCCACCTCCAGGGTAAAGTCTCCTATTCGTTTTTTAATATCCACCACTAGTTTCATCTACCCGCTGCCCCCTTAGTAAATCGATTTCTTTGATAATTGTTCCAAAGATTCATCATAAACATTACAACAACCGTCAACAGAGTAATTAGTAACACCCAAACAATTGCCCGGTCCATCTGCCCGCCTTCCACCGCAAAAAAAATCGCCATGGGAATGGTCTGGGTCTTCCCTGGAATATTTCCCGCAAACATCAATGTCGCTCCAAACTCACCCAACGCCCGGGTAAAGGCAAGCACCGTTCCCGCAGCAATCCCCGGCCAGGCAATGGGCACCATCACCTTCCAAAAAATCCGCCACTCGGAAGCCCCTAAAGTACGGGCAGCGAAAAACAGATTCGGATCCACCTGCTCGAAGGCCCCTTTTGTCGTTTTATACATCAAGGGAAATGAGACCACCACTGCGGCAATGACCGTGGCCCACCAGGAAAACACAATTTGGATCCCGATGGAGTGAAGCACCTGACCGAACCCGCTGTTCCGTCCGAAAATCAACAGCAAAAACACCCCCAAAACCGTAGGCGGCAGCACCATCGGCAAGGTAAACAGACTGTCCACCATCCCCTTAAATCGTTTCAGGTAAAAGGTAACGTACCAGGCTGCAATCAGCCCCAACAAAAAAGTGATGATCGTAGAAGCACCGGCGGTTCGCAGGGAAATCCAAAGGGGAGAAAAATCGTTAATCACTGTACCACGTCCTGTCTGTCAGTATTTACGGTAAATCCGTAGGATTCAAAAATTTCTTTTGCTTCCTCTCCCAATAAAAAATCCATCAAAATACGGGCTTCTTCGATGTTCTCTGTATTTTTTAAGATCCCAAGAGGATAGCGAATGGCAGAATGACTGTCGGGATGGGCCGGCATCACGTTTCTTATATTCTCAGAGGAAAGGGCATCGGTTTCAAACACCAAACCCGCATCCACATTGCCGCTTTCCACCCAGGTAAGCACTTGTCTAACATCTTTTCCAAAGATCATCGATTCCTTTATTTCCTCATACACACCGTAGTCCATCAAACTTTCTCTTGCATAGGCACCGGCGGGCACACTGTCAGGCTCCCCG
This sequence comes from Isachenkonia alkalipeptolytica, assembly GCF_009910325.1. Lineage (NCBI taxonomy): Bacteria > Bacillati > Bacillota > Clostridia > Eubacteriales > Clostridiaceae > Isachenkonia > Isachenkonia alkalipeptolytica. Next base: position 31,139 of record NZ_SUMG01000020.1, on the reverse strand, counting down.
ATAGCCACCCGCTGTATCTTTTCTGTTAACAGATCCTCAAAATCCTGAACAAGATCCTGCCCCTTCGGTGTAATGAGCATCAGTCGATTTTCCAGCGGATATACTAATAAATCATCCTCCACCAAATTTTCTTCCTTCAAACCCTCCATATGTTCCAGAGAAGCAAAGAAAAACAAGTCCACCTCCGCCCCTTGTAGAATTTGTTGTTTAAGAGACCCTGAACTTCCGTAATTGATTCTTATCTCAAAGTCAGGATCTGTCTCATAAAAGGCGTCTTCCACTTCCGCTATCACCGGGGTTAGACTTCCCGCCACGGAAAGAGTGATTACCCTATTATCTTCAGTCCCGGTAGAATCACAAGCGACTAGGATCATTACAGCGAGAAACATAACTATCATTAAGAATTTTTGAGTGTTTTGTATCATTGTGGTATCCCTCTCTTTCCTTCATTTGTTTACATTAATTGTACTATACATATAAAAAAAAGTATGTTGCCGCAACAACATACTTCATGCTTTTAACTATCTTCCTTTAGGGTGAACTTATTTTTATGATAGGAAATCAAACCTTCTTTTTCCATTTTACTAAGCTCCGCACATAAACTGCTTCTGTTAATATTAAGGTACTGGGCCAGCTGTTCCCGATCAAAAGGTATGGTAAATGAATTTTCTCCGGTCTTTCCCGAAACAAAGCGCAGGTACATCAACACCCGTTTTCTTAAAGACCGCTGGGTCAACAGTTCGATTTTATACATCCGTCTCATATTTTCATTGGCCAATAGGGTAATCAATTGATCCTTAATGTAGCTATGAACTTTAGGTAAAAGATCTTCTTCGGATACCATCTTCCCATAGGGAAAGCTTAAGAGCGTTACCTCCGAAAGACATCTCATCCGAACCGGACTTCTTTTACTAGGGGTTGAGGCGACTTCAAACCCTATGATATTGGGAGGAACCAGGATTTGTTGTAAGCTTACCTTACCGTCGGGGTCCAATCTTTTACTAACCATTCTCCCGCTGCAAATAAGCCCGATATAATCAACCTGATCCCCTTCATCAAAGATCACTTCATTTTTCTCATATGAGCGGGTTTCCGGTTGTACTTTTGCCAATATCCTCTCACAATCGGATACCGAAAGATCTTTAAAAATAAAAGCCTTCGACATTTGTCTTAAAATTTCTTCTCTCGTTACAAACAAGGTACATTCACTCCATTTAGCTCTTTTTCCATCCCGAGCTTATCCCTTAGTAGTCTTAGTATATTGATTCATCAGTTCTTTAGAATCATATCCTTCTTGCATTTCTCGAGGTTTTTCCTTTTGATTTTCCTGATAAAATTCCATTTTAATCCGTATGAAATTTTCTAAATGGTGAAGAAATACGAAAAGGTGTGCCCGGTCTTCAAAACACTTACGGGTTTCGGGCAGGGGCAGCTGCCGGTAGTATTCCTTAACATCTTCCAGCTTTTTCATAGCCTCCACGCCGTCATTATCAGTGTGGATCTCCTTGGACAAATCCATACAGATTTTACTTAAGGCATCGGCAAACATCTGAGTCATGATTTTTTTCTTTAGGCTGGTCCGCATGGCTTCCAAGGTTCTGAATTGTTTTTTTCTCATGAGCATGTACTGCACATAGTAATGCTCCGAACTGAGATAACGATTATCAATATATCGATAGGAAAGCCGCAGACCTTCTTTGATATTTTTGATCAAACTTTTCATCCGTTCATCCATATCTTGTCCAATGGGACAGGCATTTCTTAAGCTGTATCCGAATATTTCCAGCATGATTCTTAAATCCTCTTCAATTACCTGCTGTTTTCTAATAATTTCCTTTTCCCGATAAGGTATATGCATATTCATTAAAAGACCCGTGGTCAGTCCAATGATCACCAGCCCCAATTGATTTAACATAATCGGGGTGGTTACCTCTCCAAAGCCCAGCAGCTGAGTAGCTAATACCATATTAATAATAAAACCCGACTCCAAATCGAATTTTTTCGCCACGGGAAGAAAGACTACCACAATGATGCCGATGACATAGATTTCATAACCTAAAAGTGCAAATAACAGTCCGGATAAAAACAGTCCTAGAATAGCGGAAATAAATCTTCTGACGGCCACTTTCAATGTTTTACGTTTCGTATCCAGAATGGATAAAATACCGAAAATCCCTGCGGTGGAAGCATGCTCCAGTCCTAAAAATGTAGCAAGATAAATAGCAAAAATAATGGCAAAACCGGATTTTAATACTCTTAAACCGACTCTCTCTTTAATCGAATTCATCAACTTCATAATTCCCAACCTCCTGCCTTTTCATTCCTTGCTATTATACCCCTTTTCCTAGGGAAATTAAAGGGGTAATAGCTTCGGTCAGGTCCCCGTTTCTTTGGTAGCAGTTATGTTGGCTGTTATCTTTTAGTTCAGTCCTTTGAAGTTCAACAGATCTTTAATATTCACCCCCACTTGAATGATGCCCGGTTTATTCTTCTTGGAAACTCCTGCAAATTTAAAGTATTCCCCGTCAATATCCCGTTTTTGTATCTTCTGAACCACTTCTTTGTCGGGATTTTCAAGAATTTGATAAAACTCATAGGCCTGAGATGCGGGATCGTTATCGATGGTAAAGTTAATTCCCTTAGGATTATTACAATACTTTGTAACCCCGCTTTCATTCATAATATAAAACTCCGAGATGTTTGTCTCTTTGGAAAGCTTTATTAAGTAATCGTTGGTAATCAATCCTTGGGCTTCCATTTCCGAAACTTTACCCGCGACCTTCAACAATTCTTTATCCACTTGATTTTCCATGGTTTCGGTAAAATCTGAAAATCGATTGGACACCTCTAGAATCTCCTTGGCATGATGGATGTTTTTCTTTTCGTTATCCACTTGATCTTCAATTTTCCCTTTCATTTCCCACATCATTTTCTCTAAGCTACCGGTAAACTCCGCATTGCTGTTGACATTAGTCGTAAGACTTTCAATCGCTGTATTCTGCTCTTCCATGCTGTAAGATATCCGGTTAATATGATCGGATATTTCTTCCATGGACTTTTGAATGGTTGAGAGTTCTTTCGTGGCTCCTTCACTTTGGGTTTTTATCGCAACCGACTGTTTTGCACAGGTAAAGGCTCCCTGTTGTAATTTCTTAAAGCTCCCTTGTATTTGATCTAAATGCTCTCCGATCCGTACAGAGGTCTCATCACTTTCCTCCGCAAGTTTTTTAACCTCCTGGGCCACCACGGCAAAACCTTTTCCTGCACTGCCGCTTCTTGCAGCTTCAATAGAGGCATTTAAAGATAGAAGGTTTGTTTGTTCAGAAATCCCTTTGATTTCCTGGCTCATTTCTCCAATCAAAACCAGCAGTTTTTCAAGATTATCCACTTCTTCAGTGGTTTTCCCCATCAAAGATTCGATCCCCGTTGCTTCATGCAAGGTATGATCAATGCCCTGGGTGTTTTTCAATATTTTTTGTTTGGATTCCTCGGTTAATTCCTTAAATGTCCTGGTGTTTTCTAAGGTCTCAATATTCGTTCCTAACAGCTCTTGAGAAATCGATGCATTTTCTTCGGCCTCATTCGCACTTTTATGTAAGTCCTGGTTAATCCTTTCAATATTTTGATAAATGCCTTCCATAGCTTCAAGATTGATGGATGCCACATCCTTTAACTGTCCGGAAAAACTCTTAAGCTGGACTTCCGAAAGTAAGACCTGATAGAGTAAACTTTTCATTGTTTCTTCCAGATTCGGAATCGCTTCTCGAAGCTCTTTTGCAAAGGAATCCTCTTTTTTTATTCTTGTGGAATCCGACAAAAAATTCCCTTCACTGTAGCCTTTAAGAATTTCCGTAACTTCCTGCAATTCTTTATTCCTTCTTCTATCCATGAAGGCATTGTAACCGATGAGAATCACGGCGTTGCCCCCGAAAAACATCAATCCCTGTAAAATGAGGGGCAGGGCCTCACCTACCATGTTATACATAAAAAAATTAACCCCCGCGGCTACTATAATAAAGATCAGTAATATAAAGCTTTTCTTTTTGATTGTCATCCACTCCTTTATGTACTGTTTCATAAGCTATTTTTCATCGTCTTATCTTTTTCATCCTACTAAAACAAGCTAATTTCATTATGAGGCAATAGGAAGCTTCAGGTTCCACCCCTTCGCTTCCTATTGTCCACCTACTTATTCACTTTTTCCACCAGCTGCCGATACTCTTCGTAATAGTCTATATCCAGTAGCACCCCTTCATCCTTCACGTTTACATATTCTCCATGCTCCCGGTCATACTTTTTAAGCAGGGTTTTCAGTCCGCCGCTACCGTCATAGGCCAGGATTTTCGAATACATATAAGAAGATATTAGGGGGGGATGTCCCTTCTTTTTGTTGTGGGAAGGATAGATGATGTTCTTTCCCGATTGCTGATACGCCTTTAAGAGGGCATCTATGGTACTGCTTTTTACTAAGGGGATATCCACCGGCAATAGGAAAAAGCCTTTGCTCCCGGAAGGCAGCGCTTGTACTCCCGCCACCACCGAGGAGTACATTCCCTGATCATAGTTTTCATTGTAGACCCAGGGAATATTATACTTCTCTAAAAGGGGTTCGATCTTTTCCTTTTGGTAACCTAAAACCACAAGAATATTACTGATTCCCGCCTCTAGAAAAGTATTCAGGGTGTATTCCAACACCGTACCTTCTCCCAGGGGCAACAAAGGCTTAAAAGCTTTCATTCTGCTGGAGTAACCGGCGGCTATAATGATGGCCGTCCTGTCATTTTTTAAATCCTGCATGTTGCTATTTCGATTCATCATTATTTAAATACTTATCAATGGCTAAAGATACGTTTTCCGGTGTAAAGGGAAGTCGATGGAAGTTGATTCCCAAGGCTTCATAAAGGGCATTGCCGATGGCTGAAGGTACGGAAATCATCGGATGTTCACCAATCCCTCTTGCTCCATAAGGCCCGTCTACTTGAGCCGTCTCGGGCTCCTCGATGTATATCGCTTTGATTTCCCGGGGAATATCCTTGGATGAAGGTATGCGATTGTCCCCAAAATAAGGATTCAAGAGCTTTCTCTCCTCATCAAAGGTATAGCCTTCCATCATAGCAGAACCCACGCCCTGCACAATACCTCCGTACACTTGACCGTCCACCATCTTTTTATTGATCACCTTACCAATATCAAAGGCGGATACAAATTTAAGAATATCTACCTCACCGGTTTCAACATCCACCTCCAGATCCACAGCATGGGCCCCGAAAGTCCACACTAAGCCCGGACGACCTTGACCGGTTTCAGGATCCGGATTGGTAAGTCCGCTGGCCATATAGATCCCATGGGCAATCAACGGCCCGCCAATACCATTTCCGTTTTCATAAGCATATCCCATGGAAAGATCCACGTAGGATAAGCGTCTATGGGTTTGGTGTACATGATAAATGTAACCCTCTCCGTGGGTAAGTTCATCGGGATGACAACGAAGAACCTGTCCGGCTACTTCTTTCATCTGTTGAATCATGTTTCGAGCTGCTTTACGAACCGCATTGCCGCCCATAAAGGTATATTTTGATGCAACGGTGTTCCAGTCATAGGGATGCTTGTCGGTTTCCACATTCCATACCACCTCTACATCCTTGACAGGTACCCGAAGTTCCTCCGCTGCCACCTGAGCCATTATAGTATTAGCGCCCTGCCCAAAATCCACAGCTCCAAGCATGACCTTGACGTGACCGTCTTCATCCATTTGCATAATCGCCGCCGTTGAAGTGTAACTGGGCATTGCCGGTGCTTTTTGAAGCATGGCAAACCCTTTTCCTCTAACCTTTCCGGTTTCCAGCTCCCGCTTTCGCTCTTCCTCGGTTTTTCGGCCTGTCCATCCGATTTCCTTGGAAACGGCCTCAAGACAAGATACTGGATCCCCCGTTGTAGGGTAGATCAGCTCGCCACTGATCGTGGTATCTCCCGGTCGTAAAAGATTTTTCATTCGTAAATCATAAGGGTCAATCTTTAACTTTTGAGCGATTTTATCCATATGCCGCTCTACGGCCCAGTGGGTTTCCAAGTGACCGAATCCCCGGTAGGCGGTACTGAACACCTTGTTGGTATAGATCGTTCTTGAATGCAGTTCAATATTAGGCACTGTATAAGGTCCGGCTCCGGAATAGACAGCGGTTTTCCCGACATTGACTCCGTAGTCCGCATAAGCTCCGCTATCCCAGTCATGGTAAACCTCCATGGCCGTAATTTTTCCGTCTTTGGTCATCCCGGTCTTAAAGCTTGCCCGCATCTCCGCCCGGGTTGGCAGGGTGTTGAATTCCTCTTCCCTGGTCATCTTCAGTTTCACGGGACGCCCTCCGGCGGCTCTGGATAACACGCTGACCAAGGGTTCAAGATGGACACCGGCTTTCCCGCCGAAACCTCCGCCGACATAGGGCACGATGACGTTAACATCGGCCTTCGCAATTCCTAAGGATTTTGCTAAAAGCTGGCGTATAGCAAAGGGGGACTGGGCGGAAGACCAGATTTTAACCTTATCGGAATAAGGATCCGCCTGAGCAATTGCCACATGAGTTTCCATGGGAACATGGGCAACCGCCGGCAGACTGAATTCTTCTTCAAAAATATGGTCTGCTTCTTCAAAGCCCTTCTTGATATCTCCCTTTTTCGTCCGGTTCCAACTTGCAATATTGCTATCTTTTTTAGGGAAAAACACCCCTTCCATATACTCATAGGTGTGAAGATTTTGATGCACCAGGGTTTTGGCCTCCAGGGCTTCATCCAGACTGTCTACAATGGGCAAGGGCTTATACTCTACCTGGATAAGGCTGACCGCTTCCTCTGCAATAGCTTCCGTCTCTGCCACAACCGCAGACACAATTTCTCCCTGGTAGCGTACCTTTTCCCCCGCCATGATGTTTTTATCCACCATATAGAGACCGACCCGCTGGCATGCTTCCTTTCCGGTTACAACGGCCTTTACCCCTTTCAGTTTTTTCGCCTCGGAACAATCAATGGATACTATCTTTGCATGGGCATGAGGTGAAATCAGGACTTTGGCATAAAGCATTCCGGGCATTTCCATATCATGTACGTATGTTGCCTGCCCTGTTACCTTTTCCTGGGCTTCCGCCCGATCATAGCCTTTTCCGATATGATTAAGTTTCTTTTCACTCATTATTTCAACTCCTCTCTTTCCCGCTTTGCTGCTGAACGAATCGCGTTAATAATAGGAACATAACCCGTGCAACGACAGAAGTTTCCTTCAATCGCCTCTTTAATCTCATCCTCCCCGGGATCCGGTTCCCGATCTAAAAGAGACCTTGCAGACATTAACATCCCCGGCGTACAAAATCCGCACTGCAGTGCATCATGTTTAATAAATTCCTGTTGCAAAACGGAAAGTTCATTTCCCCGGCCCAGGCCTTCCACCGTGAGTATCTTTGCACCGTCGGCTTCTGCCGCCAGTATCAGACAGGAGTTCACCGCATTTCCGTTCATAATAAGGGAACAGGCTCCACATTCTCCCTCGCCGCAACCTTCCTTGGTACCGAATAACTTCAGCTCTTTATGAAGCAGCTGCAGCAGTGTCATGGTGGGATCCACTTTTTTTTCAAATCCAGCGCCGTTCACCTCAAATTCGATCGGTATTTTAGGCAAACCGGAGTCCGTGTATTCCAAACAATTTCCTTTTTCCTTCGCTTTACTGCACATTTTATTCAACCCCCTCTTTCATCATCGTCATGATGATCTTTTTCGCCAAGGCACCGGATGCAATATTACGATATTCCATCGAGGATCTTACATCGGAGATGGGTTTGATATGATTTTTTATTTCTTCCTTTAACCATCCGGCGGTTTCCTCATTCAACTCCCGATTTTGCAATTCCTTTTCCAGTTCATGCAGTCGAATCGGTGTGGGAGCCACGGCTGCCATCCCCAGAAAGGTTTCCTTATTCCCGGTGCGCCGTAGGGATATTCCTACAGTAGCAAGGTCATGTCCCTTTACCCGAGATTGTTTCATAAAGTAGCTGCTATCCCCTTCCTTCACATCAGGTAAAGAGATACCGGTCACAATCTCTCCCTCTTCCAGGGCATTTTTTTTAACCCCCGTGAAAAACTCCTCAATTTTAAGCGTTTTTTTTCCTTTCGGTCCTACCATATGAACCTTGGCATTATAGACCAAAAGAGGGCTGGAAAGATCCGCGCCCGGTGAAGCATTACAGATATTTCCCACCAAGGTCGCCCGGTTTCTCAACTGATGAGATGCCAGGGCACCGGCTGCTTGGAACAATGCACGGTATTTTTCCTGAATCATCGGGGATTCGGAAATCTCATTAACCGAAACCCTCGCACCGATATAAAGTCCTTCTCCCTTTGTATATTCCAGCCTATCGAGCCCTTCAACTCCTTTGATATCCAGAATATGATCGGGGTTTAACAGATTGCGGCGCAGAAGCACCAGTAAATCCGTTCCTCCGGCTAACACTTTGGTTTTGGGATGCTTTCCCAGGAAATCCACAGCTTCTTCCAATGTTTTCGGTTTTACGTAATCAAACTTACTTAACATAGCCAACCTCCTTAAATGATCAGTTATTATTATAACTTCCCAACAACACCTACAGGAGTGCCTTTATTAATTCTTTACACCTGCTCCCTCAATCCCGCTCGAATTTTCTGAATACTCCTGATGTATTCATTTTACCATTTTTTCTTGAACAATCTCTTATGAAATGTTTACAAAATTATGTAAATCAATAGCCTTTTCCTTGTGAACTTTTTTATCTCTGCAGCCTTATATTGTTAACCCCGTTTTATGTTTTTAACCAACCTTTGCCTTCGCCCCTAAAAACAAAAGCTGCATAAAGCAGCCCTTGTTTTCAGGAATTTCTTCACTGTCCCATGCTTCGATTAAAGTATTCCAGTTCTTTCCTCATTTTTTTAGAAACATGCTCATATTTCTTCATCAGCGCTAGGGCATCCTCGGTTATTTTCGACCCTCCCCCTTCCTGTCCGCCGATGGATTTATTCAGTAATTGAATGTCCAGCTCCTTTTCTATCAGCTTAATCAAAGACCAGGCTTTACTATAAGACATTTCCATCCTGCCTGCGGCTTTTCTTAAGGAGCCGTCTTCCTCCACATATTTTAGCAATCGATAGGGACCTTCTCCAAAAATTTTTTTATCATTTTCAACAAACCATATTTTCATTTCCGCCTGCATTGTTTACTCATCCTTTAAATGTATAAGATTTCCCTTGTTTTTAATCACTACCATTTCCGTCATAATACTCAGGGCGATTTCTTCCGGGGACGGCCCTTTTAAATCAACTCCCACCGGCGCATACAGCCGATCCAGTCGTTCTTTGGAAACCCCCTTCTCCCTCAAAGCCTGAAGGGTGTTTTTCACTTTGTTCTTACTGCCGATCATACCGATATACCTCAGTTCTTTTTCCAAAAGATACTCTACAGCCGCTTGGTCATACCGGTGCCCCCGGGTTACTACAACGGCGTAAGTTTCCCCTTCCGTTTCTTTTCCCGGCAAGGTCTCTTCCAATTTGCCCAAATTTATTTTTTTAGCCTTCGGGAAACGATCCCTTGATGCATACTCCTGTCGATCTTCAAAAATCTCAACTTCAAAATCCAGGATTTCCGAAAATTGATACAGACTTTTCGAGATATGTCCACCGCCGATGACCCATAGTTGGGGTTTTTTTTGAAAAACACGGATATACACATCCACATCTCCTCCACATTGCATTCCGAGACTGCCCTGCTCGGTATTCAAACCGTAATGAAAAGATCCCCCCGTTCCCGCTTCAATGCATTTTACCGCCTGTCCGGTTACGGTTTTCTCAATCGCCCCTCCCCCTACGGTGCCATAGGTTTCACCCGTTGAAGTGACCACCATCATACTTCCTTCCTTTCCCGGTGAGGACCCGTCGGCTTTGGTGATCGTGGCCAGAGCCACATTTTCCCCTTTTTCCAGGTAATTCTCCAAGGTATTCAACAACTGTAAATCCGTCATATTACCTCCTCCTTTCGATTCTATCCTTACAGGGATTTATTCCTGATCCTTGTTTGTTTTTCAGATGCAGTATTGCTTCTAACACTCCGCCGGAAATGGTTCGTCCTTTGTCGGATACACTATGAATGAATGTAATGTCCTTTCGAGGATCCACATCCCCAATCTTCAGTCCTTTTTGAACTTCCCCCCGGGGAATCATCCCCCGGAGAACTCCGGAAATTTTTGCTTGAACCGGAACCCTTTCTCCCCTTTGGGTTAAAACTTCCGCCACGGTTTCCCCCTTCTCAACAACCGCTCCGATTTCCTTCGATTTTATTATGCTTCCATCGGCCTTGGCGTAGAGAACCCGTTCTTTACCATAGCCCATAATAATCCCGGGAATTCCGGTGTCCGCCATGGCCATACCTTCATAGTAGACTCTTCCTAAATGGTGTCCTCTGTTAGTTTCAATCACCGCATCCACATCCTTGGGCGCTTCAAATCCCGGACCCAGGGCAATCGTAATCGGAGCAAAGTCTTTTATGGCCCCGTCAATTTTCTTTCGTAAAGTTCCCTCAATAAACACATCCGGCTTGATGATTGCTAGAGATTGAAGCTTCGGATCGGAAACAACCGCCACCTGACCTTTCGAAGGCTTTCTCAGCCAGTTTTCAATGTCCGCTGTATGCACTTTGATCCCTTTTACCCCTTCTAAATCAACCGCTCCTGCAATAATCGCTTCGGAAAAGGAAACCGTTCTTCGAATGCATAAGGGTTTTTCAAGTTCTGCAATCACCACCGTAAAACCCACATTCGCCAATCGCAGAGCTACGGCACTAGCTAAATCTCCGCCCCCTCGAATAAGCACCTTCGTTTTATCCATATTTTTACCACCTCATATTTTATCAATTTTCCCAGGGAATTCTATTCTCCCCTTTTAAGCGCCTTATCGAAAATAGGAAAACAGTATACGGCTTAAGGCCACTTCACTGATGTCAATGTCTTCTTTTTTTACAATCTCGTAGATTTCCTTCCACCTTTCCGGTTCAATGTACCCTTCCTTGCAATGGCGGCTTCCGCAGATTTCCACCGTAACTTCTCCTATGTCGATATCCTTCCCTTCCAAATGCAGAACAATGGATTTTGAAATTTTCGCTTTTTTTCCGGGACTGAAACATTTACAAAACATTTAACTTCACCCCTTTATGATTAGTGATTCTTTAGGCTTTTCCCAGAGGACAAATCGGATAATGACACACTGCACAATTTTGACAAAGACCGCCATGGGCCAATTGATTAATATCCTTTTTCGTAATAGTTTCCTTAGCCATAACCCGGGGCAATACCAAATCCAAAATCGTTATTCGATGATACATTCCACAGGCGGGAATACCGAGAATCGGGATTTCCCCTTTATAGGCCAGCATAAACATGGCTCCGGGCAATACTGAGGATCCGTAGGTTACCACCTGATCCGCCGTGTTTTTTATCGCAAGGGGGGTTACATCATCGGCGTCCACGGACATCCCGCCGCTGGTCATAATCATCTCCGCTCCGTCACGGATCAACTCTTCGATTTTTTCCTTGATATCCTCCTCTTCATCCTTTGCATAAACCATTTTATGAAAGACTCCCCCGTATTCTTCGGCCTTTTTTTCCAGCACCGGACCGAAACGGTCTTGAATGCGGCCTTCAAATACCTCGGTACCGGTTACCACAATACCGATTTTATAAGGGATAAGTTCTTTCACGTAAATCATGGGGTTGTTTTGGGATTGTTCCCTCAAGAGTAGGTTTTCGACGGTATCAATCGGCGCTTTTTTAATGGTAAGAGGAATAATTCTGGTCCCCGCCAGGGCTTTCCCCTCCTCTACCACCGTGTTCTGATGAATGGTGGCATACATCAATTGATCCAAATCGTTGACTTTGTACAGTTGTTCCAAGTCGATTTTCAAAAGTCCCTTTTTTTCAGCCACCAAGGTCATCTTCCCTTCCTTCGGACCTTCCAACCGGATGCCTTCTCCCCTGGAAGCTTTTGCAATACGGAGGGCGGCATCGTTTTCATGGTATTCATCCTCTTTCATATCAAGGATAAATACATGGTTTTTTCCCATGGATTTTAATTCCTTGATATCTTCTTCTTTTATGATTTCTCCCTTTTTAAAACGCGCCCCCTTAAACTCTCCGGGAACGATTTTCGTCAAATCATGGGCAAATAGTTTCCCGACAGCTTCTTCCACTTTCACTTTTTTCATAGCCCTCGCCTCCGCTTCTTCGTTATTCATCCCTTCCTATAACGGTATGGAAAAAGAATCGTCCAATTTTCCAGTAAACGGGACGACCCTTTTTTATATCTTGTATTGGTTTCCTTAATTTATTAAAGTACTTTCGTCTTGCGTAATTTTTCGATTTCCTCATCGCTATATTCAAAGTACTCTCGCATAATCTCATCCGTGTGTTGTCCCAAGGTCGGGGCCGCGCATCGAATCTGTCCCGGGGTATCACTAAGTTTAACGGGAATTCCCGGCACTCTTAATTTCCCCGCGGTGGGATGGTCCATCTCCAAGATCATTTCTCTTGCTTTTACCTGAGGATCTTCAATGACTTTATCGATGGTGTTGATGGGACCGTTTGGAACCCCGGCTCCATCCAGAATTTCCTGCCACTCCGCTGTGGACTTTTTCTTCGTGGTATATTCCAAAATTCCTTTCAGGGAATGATAGTTTGTATTCCTTAAAGGATTGGTTTTGTATTTCGGATCATCAATTAATTCCCCAAGCTCCATAGCCTTGCAGAGCTTTGCCCATAGGGCATCGTTTCCTGCGGCAATCATAATTTCCCCGTCCGTAGTTTCAAAGGTTTCGAAGGGAACGATGGCAGGATGACGATTTCCTTTTGGTGCGGGGATTTCTCCGGTTACCACGTGTCGGGCAATGGCATTTTCTAAAATGGCAACTTGAGAATCCAACATGGCCACATCCACTTTTTGCCCTTTACCGGTTTCTTTCACTCGATAGAGTGCGGAAAGTATTCCGATCGCCGTAAACATTCCGGCGTTTATATCCCCCACGGAGGTGCCCACCCGGGTGGGTTTTCCGTTTTCCTGACCGGTAATACTCATGATTCCGCCCATGGCCTGAACAACAGCATCATATGCTGCCCGTTTACTATAAGGCCCTGTATGACCGAAGCCGGAGGCTGCGGCATACACAATCTTCGGATTGATTTTTTTTAAATCCTCGTAACCTAAACCTAATTTCTCCATGGTCCCGGGTCTGAAGTTCTCCACGACCACATCCACCTTCTTGATCATGTCCCGAAGAATTCTTTTGCCCTCCTCTTCCTTAAGGTTCAGGGTAATGCTTCGTTTATTTCGATTCAAACTCATAAAATAAGCACTTTCCTCATTGACATAAGGACCGAAAGCCCTTGCATCATCCCCTTTACCCGGCATTTCAACCTTGATAATATCCGCTCCCAAATCCCCTAAAATCATGGTTGCGTAGGGTCCTGCCAACACCCTTGTTAAATCCAACACTTTTACATTTTCCAATGCCACATCCATTTCATCACTCCTCGGTTTCATCTGTCTAAGTAATAGAGTTTCCCGTTTAAAACAATCCTCAAAATTAACCGCTTGTTTTTTCCGGGTAGTAATTAGCCCGCCTAGAATCTAGGCGGGCATTATCAGCTTTATTCTAAATGATCCGGCTGCTTATTCCGTGTCAAAGGCTACAATTCTTGCCATAGCCGATTCTCCACCGACAAATTTCCATGGGAAGCAACCAACGATCATTCTTCTGTTTAATACCTTGTTCATCTCTCCACCCAGATTTTCTGCATGAATGATTTCATGGGGTTTCGGGAATACGTGGGTGTGCATTGCCTGATAAGTATCTGGCCAGTTATAGATTTCTTCTAATCCTTTACCGTATTTTTCTTGTAAATACTTGTCCGCAAGCTTTGCTTCACCGGGTTCCCAGTCCCGTATTTTTGTATTAAAAGGATGGTCTGCAGATCCGCAATCAACGCCGATCCACTTAATCTCCATTTCTTTTACCCATTCTACGAAATCCATGGATGGTCCGGGATGACGCAGCATATATCGTCGCTCATCGGCTTCCGGTTGGTCCCAACCATATTTATGGTATCCGGTGTTGATAATCAGAATATCTCCTTTTTTCACTTCCACCCGGTCCATAATATCCTGAGGTGTGTAAATTCCGTAGTCTTCCGCCATATCGGAAAGGTCTACGATGGCTGCCGGTCCCATTAACTTATCCATGGGTAATGAAGAAATATCGGATCCTGCGGTATCGAAGTGAAGCGGTCCGTCCAAGTGGGTACCCACATGGTTGGACGTGGTAATTAACTGTCCGTTGGCACCGTTAGGAGATAAGCGCTTAAAAAACTTTACCTGTAGCGGCTCATAGGTTGGCCAGGGCGGAGTTTGAGTTCCGACGTCTTGAGTTAGGTCATAGGTTTTCACGTTGTTCCATAGATCAAAAATGTTCATGTGCAATTCCTCCTTGAGATTTTTATATTTTATATTCTAATTACATTGACAGCATATCCAGTATCTTAGATCTTCTTAATATCATCTACGTCTATATATACCCACAAGGGTATACGATAAACAGCTTACACAGTTTCCACTAGGAAATTCCAACGCTTTCCGCAAAAGCTTCCAAGGCCTCTTCAAAACAGTTCAGCGGTGGTCGAACAAGACCGGCGCCTACCTGTCCCACTCCTGCGTCCTTATGGGCGATCCCGGTGTTGATCACCGGAAGAATTCCCGTTTCCACAACTTTTCGAATGTCGATGCCTGTAGGGGTTCCTTTGAAATCCAATACCGGAACTTTAAAGCTTGTGTTTTCACCCTGGGTAATTTCATACATGCTCTTGGTAAAGTTCATGGCATCCTGAGGCGTCCCTCCTACAAACTGGACAATCGGTATGGCTGCTGCCATGGCAAATCCTCCCGCTCCTGCGGTTTCGCAAATTACACTGTCTCCGATGTCCGGATTGGCGTCTTCTTTGCTATAGCCGGGGAAGAAAAGGCCGTCAATAACCGCTGCGGGACCGGTAAACCATCGGTTCCCCAGACCTGCAACCCGGATACCAAACTCCGTTCCGTTACGAGCCATGCTATAGACGAGAGTGCAATAAGGCGTATTTTCCAAAGGATCCAATGAAGATTTGAAGGCCGGCATGGTCAGATTTAAGAAGGAGTGATCATTTCCATGCAAAAAGGTCAATACATCACTTTTTACCTTACTGTCAAACGAGGTTTGAACCAGGAATGGAGCCAGTTCTCGAATCAGTAACGAGGTTCCCGCCTTATTTCGATTATGTCCCTCATCACCCATTTGGATCACTTGGGCGATTAGAGTCTGTAAATCAATGGGGCCCGATCGTTCTATGGTTTCTTTCAGTACCGGTGCCAGGGTTTTTTCAATCCAGTTCAGGCGATCAATTACTTCTTCGCTATAGGCACCATACCGCAGTACTTTACCTAAGCCTTCATTCAAGGTACAGTAGGCTTTGTTACCAAAAGTAGTGTTTTCTACAATCCAAACGGGCATAGAGGCGGTTATGACACCGGCCATAGGACCCACAGCGCTATGGTGATGACAGGAATCAAAGGTGATTTCTCCGGATTCCGCTAATTTCACGGCCTCTTCTTCGTCTTTTGCAAGCCCTTCGTAAATCAGTCCGCCCATGATTGCTCCCTTTAGGGGGCCGCTCATGTTTTCCCACTTTACCGGGGGGCCGGCATGGAGAATCGTCTTTTTATCCATTTCCGGAATGTCTTCTGCTGCAGTACCTAAACCGATTAAGGTTGGTTGTGCCTTCGACAACTTTTCAAACGCTTCCTGATTGGCTTGTTCAATTTTTTCTTTTAGCAAATGTCTCACTCCATTCTTTATAATCTTTATTCACAGGCTATCCTAGTTGGTTTAAAATATTCCCCAGCTTTTTATTTCCTCCTGCAACGGGTCTCCATTCAACATGAACGACCTCTGTTTTTTGGAGCTTTAATTCCTCCGAGAAGGATTCCAAACCTAAATTTATGACCCGCAGTTCACTGTCAAACAATTTATTAATCTTCGACATATTCATCCTCCTTACGTAATTCGCTTCATGATTTTATCAACAAACTTTACAGCTTGTGCATTCGACGGCAATAGAATAACGCCTGCCTCCTTCAGCTTCTCTTCTGAAGCCTCAAGATCCTGAGGATCTCCTTCCGTACCGCATACCGAAGCTACCACGGTAAGGTGCCCCCCATTGGACTCCATTGCCTCTTTTGCTTGTTTAATGGATTCAATCATTTCCCCGGCAGGGTCCTCATGGGAACCGTACCCCAGTACCATATCCATTAGCACCACGGCTACGTTTTCATCAGAGCCTTCCTGTTTCATTCGCTCTACCCGAGCGGAAGGATCAATCATCGGATGGGGTTTTCCAACCGTAAACTCATCTTCCCCTAAATCAACCACCGTGTTTTCCTTGCTTTTAAATACATCCTCCAGTTTAAACTCCGGCGCTATGGGTTTATTGGAATAAACCCCTTTTAGACTTTCGCTTAAGGCCATCATAGCCTCGTCGGCCAAGGTTCCGCCGGTGTATAATCCCCGGACATACTTTTGCTTATTGCTGTATTGTCGAACTTCTTTTTCAACCATTTCGTCGATCTTTCCTTCATCCATGGTGAATCCGGTAAAGTCCTTCGCCGTCTCTCCCTTCGCTACCGCCACCGCTTTTTGAGCGGTATCCTCTAAGCTTATACAGGCGTGAGCTCCGTAGGATTTGATCATTTCCGTATCGCCGCCGATAAAATCAACCACCACCGGCTTTTTACATTCCTTTACCCGTTCCAAAATCTTCTTTGCTACACTTTCATGGGGCGGCTTAGAAATTAAAACAATCACTTTCGTTTCATCATCGGCTTCCAAGGCATCCAGACCCATTAACATCATGGTTCCGCCGATTTCTTCTTTCAGGTCTCTTCCTCCAGTTCCGATCACCTGGGAAGTTCCGCCTCCGAATTTATCAATCAGTACCGATACTTCCTGGGTTCCGGTTCCCGAAGCTCCTACAATTCCTATATTTCCCGGTTTTATAACATTGGCAAAAGCTAAGGGCGTGTGATTGATAATGGCGGTTCCACAGTCCGGGCCCATCATTAACAACCCTTTTTCTTTTGCATAATCTTTCAGTTTCTTTTCTTCGTCCATGGTTACATTGTCGCTGAAAAGCATCACATGTAAATCTTCATCCAGGGCTTTCATCACTTCGTCATAGGCATATTCTCCCGGGATGGAAAACAATGCAAGATTCGCCTCAGGCATAACTTTCAACGCGGACTTTAAGGTCGCGGGACGATAGTCTTGATCTCCCGAAGCTTTTTTCTTGTTTAAGAGCTCTGTAATTTTAGTCAACACTTCATCCATATCCACGGAGTCTGCGCCTTCAAGACTGACGAAGAAATCATTTTGTGTGCTCTCTTTTACTTCCTCGGTTAACAACCCTAAATTTCCAGCTAATTCCTTGTTCAGAGGAGTTCCCATTCCTACAATAACTTCCTTGATGTCATCGGATTTCTTAAGTTCTTTTGTCACTTGCATCAATACTGCAGAATCATAATAAGCGTTCTTTTTCACGTGCGATTTTATTCCCATTCACTGCTTCCTCCTTCGTATTTCTTAAATAAACGTTCCCCTTCACTCCACATACCGTACATCAGGTCTTCCCCCGAGGTGCTTCCGATGCGGAGCACTTCCTTAAAAGCATGTTCAAAGTCACCGCCGGAAGATTTTGAAAAATAAGAATGCAAAAAATTCATAATCTCTTCGGAACATCTTCCTTCGGCTGCGAAATGAATCAACCATTCACTGGCTGTCGTTGTTCTCCCCTTACTCACCTCTTTGATGGCCAGGGAATAATCCGCTTCCTTTACCGCCGGAGATTGCATTCTCCATGTTTTCCACATGAGAATCCTTCCCGTTAAATAGTCATCCATGGAAGGAGTTAGTCCGTGTCCGAATCCGATCAATCCCTTGGCCGCCTTTTTGATTTTTTCCGAATGGTTTTCTGCCAGGGCCTTTTCCAGGGATTGAAGAGAAGCCCTCACACCTTCCGGTAAGTTTCGATTACCTAAGGCTTCGGCCTCCCCCTTTAAATCAAGATAGGCTTTCATGAATTCCAGTTTTAAACTTTTGTTTTTTTTACTTTCCCCTTGATCAAATGCCTGGGAATGCAAACTCAGGTTTAACCGTTCCACCTTTTGATCCCGAAAGGAAAATCCGATAAGCTCACCCTGCCGGTAACATTCTCTGAGATCCCGGCTGTGATTTAATTTTATTCCGTTCGGCGGCAAATAACGGTTTTCCGTAACCAAGGTTACCCATAAACCTCGAGGAGTATAGAGATTACAAGCTTCCTTAAAGACAGAATGTACCTGGAAGGATTCCTCTTTTTCCTTGGTTAATTCTTCATAAAGTTTTTTATCCATTAATTTAATTTTCATATAATCAACCTTCTATATTAATAATACCTTATTTAGCCCAGGGAATCTTTAGTGAGAATGAATAAAATGCCAGAGAAAGATTTGTGAACTTTTGCTAAATCCCCTGAAATTTCAGAAAGATTAATCTGTTTCGTCAATAATATCATAAATCTTTAATGCAATTTGTAAATTCAGTCGATCGTTATAATCTTCCAAGTCAGCCCCTGTAATTTCTTGAATCCGCTGGATCCGGTAAATAACCGTGTTATAATGGGTGAACATTTCCTTGGATATTTTCTTGCAATTTCCTCCATGCAAAAAATACTCCTTAAGAGTTAATACCAATTCCGTGTTCTTCTCTTTATCATATTCTACCAAAGGACGTAGGATTTCTTTATAAAAGTCATTCAGTTCCGGTTTTAATTCCTCATAGGTTAACAGTTTGTAAATCCCTAAATCGGAATAATGCATAACATTTCGACTTTGATCCATATCAATACTTCGGATCGCCCGTTTAGCCTCCCGGTAGCTCTTCCATAATTCATCGGAGTTCTTGTAATTTCTACCTACACCGATTTCTACTTTATCAATAGATTCCAATTCCGCATAGTGGAGAATTTCATTGCAAAAGGAGAGGATTTCTTTTTTAAGGGTTTTCCCTTCCCCTTCAATTGCAGAACCGTAAAGAATGATGATTTTATCACTTTTATTCCCGCAAATCATATTTCTTTTTTGTTGTTGTAAGACCCGCTGTATTAAGCCCAATACCCGAACATTCACCTTGTGTAACAACTGGGTTTGTATGCTTTTATGCTTATCCACAATATTGTTGGATCCGATGGAAATTACCACGGCGGAATAGGAAATACTCTTGTCAAAATCGAAAAAAGCCGATCTTTCCAGGGCACGATTCCGCTTTACTGGATTTTTCGAAAATAAGTCGTCAAAAAATTCAATTTTATATTTACTTTCGATTTCAAACATGGAAAGTTTACGAAGGATTTCCAGTGCAATAATCGAGCTGGCGGATTTAATCATGCGCAACTCCAAACTTGTCAATTCCTCATTACTGTCCCAAATATAAATGGCCCCAAAATTTCGATCCTGGGTACAGATGGGAATAATATACCTCTTAACCATTTCACCATCAATCTCGTCCCGGGTTTCAAAATGTTTAAAATCATTTTCCAGATCCAAGGCATATTCCGTACCCTTTTCCCGGTCCTTTTTTAAAATCTTTTCTATTTCTTCTTTTTTCGATTCACGGCAGAAAATGACATTTTCTTCAAAGGTATATTCTCTTATAGCCAAGGTGGATTTTTCCAAACTATCGCAAATCACCTGCCCGATGGATTCCAAACCTCCCCCGTGAAGCATGGTGTTAAGCAGACGGTTTTGCACCTTGTCAATGCGTTTTAACAGTTCCGTCTGTCGATTAATAATCTGTGTCAAACTACTTGCAATAACCGTGGAATGCGACAATTCATAGGGAAGCTCGATAATAGGAAATCCCTTTTGATCGGCCTCATCAATAATATACTGAGGAACTTCTTTAATGTAACGATGGGTTTTAATGCCCAGCCCTGCAACCCCTTTATTATCCAGATCAATGATGAGTTTTTGAAAGGATTCCAGATCATCCTTAATCGCATAACCCGTGGTCAACACCAGCTCTCCTTTTTCAACCCAGTCCACAATATCCGGAACTTCCATCACGTTGACCTTTTGAATGAATCGGTCCAACCCTTTCTCGCCTGCTAATACCTTAGCCTCTTTCATAAATTCCAGTTCCATTAATTCTTTCACCATGATCCCGGTTACCTTCGTCATATAACCACCCTCATCTCATTTGTTTTTTCGCTAACTGATAACTGACGATCGGCGACATAATATTATAGATTAAAAACACCGTGAAAATCCAAGATGTATGATCTTCATAGAAAAGAAATACTAGGATATAAAAGATTCCTCTACCCGTTGTTAATAAAAATACCCTTGTAATTAAATTGCCAAGAACTTCACTCTCACTCTCCGCATACTCTTTGGCATAGTAAATTTGTGCCCCGGTTAGAGGTTTGCTGAAAAAAGCATCTCCCAGCCCAATGGTGAGACTGAAAATCACAAAGGTCATAAAACTCGGTCTAAACAGTACGGACATCGATAAAGCCAAGGCAATGACACCGATTTTTGCAAGGGTTTTTCTCTGCAAATAATTTCGTAGTTTTAGATACACATAATACAATATAATGGATGCAACCGCAAAGCTTGTATTTAGATAACCCATCAGCTCTTCGTTTGCCACAAAGGAGTACAAAAACACGCTGTTTGCCATGATGATAAACTGGCCATAAGGTGCATGGATGGCATGAGTCAAAAGAATTCGTCTTTGATCGGGGCAACGGAACAACTTTTTAAAATTCACTTTGAACATATATTGAATATTGGTTTTCGGTAAGGATATAGCGTTTACCATCTGGGCCGCGAGTAGCACTAACAGCACATACACCATAGCCGTAAAACCGAACCGTCCGATGACAAAACCGGATACCGCAGGCGTTCCAATGGATGAAGCCTTGGTAACCATGCCCACCATACTCATAAACTGGTCCGCTTCTTCCCGGTCCAGTTGATAAGCCTGATAAAAGTTCATATTAAAAAAGAAGAGCCCGTCCCCGATTCCGCCGAGAACACCAATCAAAATTGCATAATCGTTTATTCCTTCTTGAAAGATCGCTGCAATAATAAATAAAGATATAAAAGCCAGAGAGGAACCGATATAATTCAACTTCATATTTATAAGTGCTATTCGATTTGCCAGATAAAAGGACAAAAAAGCCGCTACAAAATTAAAAAGATTAAACAAAGCTACACCTTCGATGCTTTCCCCGGTTCTCCATAAATAAATGTTTACGAAAACCATAACAAAGCTCTTGAAAATCGAATATATAGTTTGACTGAAAACCATCTTTTTAATATTTTCTCCCACTCGTTACACTCCTTCAATGTACAATCACTAGGTTAAGACGGCCATTTTTCGGCCGCCTTAACAGTGATTTTGTTATAATGTTCCACAGTTAAGATGTGGTAGCAAGGTGATTTTTTTATCCAATAGTTGTTCCGGTTTTTCCTGCTATTCCCTCTTTCGCTTTATCCAGAGAAGTAATCAGGGTTCGTCGTCCCGGTGCGGATTCTACGAACTTCAAGGCCGCTTTTACTTTAGGTAACATGGACCCCGGGGCAAAATGCCCTTCTTCAATATATCGATAAGCTTCTTTTACGGAAATCTGCTCTAACTCTTTTTGATCCGGTTTGCCAAAGTTAATCGCAACTTTTTCCACCGCCGTAAGAATAATCAAAAGGTCCGCATCAAGAATTTCAGCAACTTTTTCCGAAGCAAAATCCTTGTCAATCACAGCCGGTTTTCCTTCCAATACACCGTTACCCCGATCAACAACGGGAATACCGCCGCCGCCCACGGTGATCACTACATGCCCCTGATCCACTAAAGTGCTCACAACCGGGGCTTCCACCACATCAACCGGCTCCGGAGATGCCACCACTCTGCGGTATCCTCTTCCGGCGTCCTCTTTCATGACAAAACCCAACTCCTGTTCCATTTTTTTTGCATCCTCTTGGGAATAAAAGGAGCCCACGGGTTTCGTCGGATTTTGAAAACCCGGATCATTTTCGTCAACAACCACCTGGGTCACCACCGTAGCAATTTCCTTGGCAACCCCTCTTTGGACCATTTCTTCCCGAACCGCCTGTTGCAGATGGTATCCGATATACCCCTGGGACATGGCCCCGCATTCGGGAAAAGGCATCAATTGGTTACTGTCATCGTGTTCCACCGCCGTTTCATAGGTTGCAATAATCTGTCCCACCTGAGGTCCGTTTCCGTGGGCCAGTATCACTTCATGCCCTTCTTCTATTAAATCCACAATCGGTTGTGCCGTTTCCTTCGCCGTTTCTCTTTGCTTCTTTGCTGTAGTATCTTTGGAATCCGCTTGGAGGGCATTTCCTCCTAGGGCAATTACAATTCTTTTTTTATCCTGAGTCATATTTTCGCTGACAATAGTCAGCTTCACCTCTCTTTCCTCTAGTCTTTTAATGGTGACAATCTTGTTTGCTTACAGTGTAATATTTATCTAATGAAAACACAAGTATCCATAAAGTTTTATGGATACTTGTAAGTGTAAATTAAAGACCGGATTGTTCTCTTTCTGATATTACTTCCTTAACTTATGCAACTTCTCCTCCAGGCAGAATAAGGTTTAAAACAACACCGGATACCGCTGCAATAACCAATGCACTGAATTCAATGTCACCGATTTCAAATCCTACTCCGCCGACACCGAGCACCAGGATTACCGATGCTACAATCAAGTTTCTTGATTTCGTGAAGTTTACTCTGTTTTCAACAACCGTACGAACACCAACGGCTGCGATCATACCATAAAGAAGTACGGAAATTCCTCCGATTACAGGAGTGGGAATCGTATGAATCGCCGCTTCGATTTTCGGAATAAAAGCCAAAGCAATGGCCCATACCGCTCCCATACTAACGACAAAAGTAGCATACACTCGGGTCAGTGCCAATACCCCGACGTTTTCACCATACGTTGTAAGGGAAGGTCCGCCTACAAAACCGGATAGGATCGTTGCGAGTCCTCCACCATAAAAGGTTCTTGGAATCCCCGGGTCTTTTCGAATATCTTTTCCGATGGTACTTCCAATCGCAAGCACATCACCAAAGTGTTCAACAATAGAAACAATGGCTGCCGGTCCTACCAACAATAAAGCGGTGGAGTTAAACTCCGGCAATGTGAATCCCGGAAGTCCTACCATACTGGCTTCTGCTACTTCTGCGGTTTCAATTAATCCAAAGGCCAAGGAACCGAGATATCCTGCCGCCAATCCGATTACAATCGGAAGCACTTTAATCATTCCTTTACCCCAAATATTAACAATAACCGCCGTACCGAGAGTGATCAGTGCCACACCCCAGTGTCCGCTGGCCATATCAATCCCTACAGGGGCTAAGCTTAAACCGATGATCATAATGATCGGCCCTGTAACAACGGGAGGAAACACCCGCTTGACCTTTTCCGGGCCGGCCAATTCCATCAGGTATCCTACAATAATGTATGTAATACCCGCTAGAATTATACCGCCCTGCGCTGCTCGAAGTCCAACCTGTTCACCGGCTATAATCAACGGTCCGATAAACGCAAAAGATGACCCTAGAAAGGCCGGTACTTTTCGGTCTGTCATGAAATGGAAAATCAAAGTACCTGCACCAACGGCAAACAATGTGGCAGAAACACTTAAACCGGTTAAAAGCGGTACCAGAATACAGGCACCAAACATTGCGAGAGTGTGTTGAAATCCTAAAAATACCTGCTGTCCCTTACTGAAATTACTGGATAGGTCTGAAGCTGCTACAAAATCAGCATCATTATCCATGACTTCTTTTTCTTCTTTAACATCACTCATTTACCTTCCTCCTTATAAAAAAATTCGACTCTTTTCTCGCCTCCTTTCCTGTAAGCTTGAATCAAAGGAAAAGCCTAAGACTTTTCCTTTGAAATGTATTTATTTATTATGCTCTTTAAGAGCATTAACAACCCTTTCCGGCGTTAAAGGAAGCTTGTTCATCGCGATGCCCGTGGCATTATAAAACGCATTCACGATGGAGGGAGCTGCAGGAATCATAGCCGGCTCCGCCATTCCCCGGGCGCCATAGGGCCCGTCATATTGAGGATTCTCTGCGATATGAATGGTCATCTCCGGCATATCTCCCGAAGTTGGAATCTTATAATCTGCAAAGTTGGAATTTTGGAACTTTCCGTCTTTCATAATGATTTCTTCAAAGATTGCTGATCCCAAACCTTGGACTACCGCTCCTTCACACTGAGCTTTTACAAGTTCCGGATTGATGGCCTTGCCCACATCAAAGCAGGTTGTTGCTTTTAACACCTGAATGTTTCCGGTTTGTTTATCCACTTCAATCTCTACCCCATAGGCACCATAAGTCCAGAACACAACAGGTTTTTCCGATAAGCCGGTTTCCGGATCGAAGTTCACCACACCTTCCGGTACAAAGGATCCCCGGCCGATAATCGGTCCGTGAATTCCGGAACCGTCTTCAAACTGAAGTCCTAAGGCTAAGTCTCGGACCGGAACCTTTTTAGAGGCATCCTTTTCCCAAACCACATGCTCATCATCTAAAATAAGTTCTTCTTCCGGAACTTCCAGTTTCCGTGAAGCCAAGTTTGCCAATTGTCTTTTTACATCCTCACAAGCTTTGATAATGGCATTTCCTGTAGAATAAGTGATCCGACTTGCAACGGTTTGCCACTCATAGGGAGTATGGTCGGTATCTCCTGTTTTTATTGTGATTTTCTCTACAGGAATTTGCAACCCTTCCGCAGCGATCTGAGAAAGAGCGGTATCCGAACCTTGACCTAAATCCTGGGCACTTACCGAGAGAAATGCCGAACCATCCTCATTAATTCTCACTACAGCGGAAGAACCTGCATTATTCGGCATAGAAGGGGCTTTCATTCCGCAAGCAATCCCCTTTGCCCGAACTTTATTCGGATCCGCCGGTTGCTCTGAAGGCGTGTGATAGTCAATTTCCTTGACCACCGCTTCCAAGCTTTCTTCCAGGCCGCAAGCCGCATCCACCTTTGCACCGGTGGCGGTTGTTCCTCCCGGTTTTTGTGCGTTGATTCTTCGAAGTTCTATCGGGTCCATTTCCATTTCTCTAGCAATGTGATCCATATTCTGTTCAATGCCGAAGTGTATTTCCGCCATACCGAATCCTCGGTAAGGTCCGCCTACGGGATTGTTTGTATATACCGCATAGGAATCACAATGAATATTTTCCACATCATAAGGGCCTACGGCAGCAAACCCGGCAGATTTCGCAATATTTACCCCGTACTCCGTAAACGCGCCGCCGTCCCAAATAAATTCGTTTTCCACCGCTAGTATTTTACCGTTTTTATCCACAGCGGTTTTGAATTTCGAGTGCAGAGCCTGTCGAACATAGGAACTGACAAATTCATCTTCCCGGTTATACGTGAGTTTTATCGGACGATTACCGAGTTTCATTGCCAGGGGTATAATAATTCCTTCCAGGGTTGTGCCCGCTTTTGCACCGAAACCGCCTCCCACCGCCGGTGAGATTACCCGCAGTTTATGAAAGGGAACCTCAAAGGCATCGGACAACGCCGCCCGTACAGCATAGGGTGACTGACAACTCGCCCATACCGTTAAATTTTTCTCACGATCGTACTGAGCTATGGCAACGTGATTTTCAATGGGGGTGTGCTGTATATGGGGAACGTAAAACTCTTTCTCAAAGATCCTATGGGCTTTTTTAAAAGCATCCTCTACATTCCCTTTTCTAAGCTTGAAATGTTCACTGATATTGGTTCCCGGAACCGGTTTAAAAATGGGAACTACCCGGTAATCCCCTAACTCGGGGTGAATAAGGGGTGCATCTTCTTTAATCGCTTCCTTAGCATCGTGAAGAGAAGGCAAGACCTCATATTCCACTTCAATAAGCTCCGCCGCTTCTTTTGCGATCTCTTCAGTTTCCGCAGCCACCGCAGCAACCGCTTCTCCGGTAAACCGGGTTTTATCCACAGCAAAAAACGTTTTATCCGTTAGGTACAGTCCCGCTTTTTTGGGAAAATCCTTCCCTGTAACCACGGCCTTTACCCCGGGGTGTTGCTCCGCTAAGGTCGTGTCGATTTTTAAGATTTTCGCATGGGCATGGGGGCTTCTTTTCACCCCTGCATATAGCATTCTCGGGAGTTTCATATCATCCACATATTTCAAATCTCCCGTGACCTTTTTTATTCCGTCAACCCGTTCCACATTTTGACCAACATATTTCATCTAAGGTCCCTCCTTTATCGGTAGTGTTTTGCTGCTTGCTCTACCGCTTCAATTATTCGTTTATATCCTGTGCATCGACATAGATTACCGCTTAAAGCCGTCTTAATCTCTTCTCTTGTGGGGTCCGGATTCTCCGATAACAACCCTTTTGCAGTCAAGATCATCCCGGGTGTGCAGTATCCGCACTGGAGAGCGCCGGTGGAAATAAAGGTTTTTTGTAATTCGTCCAATTCATTTCCTTGGGATAACCCTTCAATTGTGGTGATTTCCTGACCGTCTGCCTGAACCCCTAACATAAGACAGGATGTTACCGGTTTTCCGTTGAAAAGAATAGTGCATGAGCCGCATTCTCCCCCACCGCACCCTTCTTTTGCTCCCGTGAGATCAAAATCCTCCCGTAACATATTGACTAAGGTTTTATTCGGAGCAACTTCATGTTCTATGACTTCCTGATTTAACGTGAATTTAATTTTCATCAATTACACCTCCGTTTAAGCCATTTGTTCAAGACATCTTTGTACTAAAGTCTTCGCAAGATGGACTCTGAATTCTTTTGTACTGCGCACATCATCGATCGGTGAGATCTCATCATCGATCAAGTCCAAAGCTTGCTTAATCGTATCTTCATTAATTTCTTTTCCTTTTAGAAAGCTCTCTACCTTTGGTAAGCGAAGAGGGGTCGGAGCCACCGCTCCCAAGGCGAACCGGTATTCGTCTCCGATTTTCACTCCGCTGGCGCAAACCGTGGAAAGATCCACGTCTTTTCTTCTGGAGGCCTTTTGAAAACTTCCTTGCAAACCTTCCTCATAAGGTATTCTTACACCTTTTACCACATCGGTTTTTTCTAGAGCCGTTCGCCGAACGCCTTTGAAAAATTCATTAACAGGGATTTCCTTTTCCCCGTTGCTACCCTCTACAATCATTACCGCTTTCAAAACCAGAGCCGGAGTCGCCGTGTCCGCTAATGGAGAGGCATTGCATAGATTCCCCGCCATGGTTGCTACGTTCCGGATTTGACCCGAACCTACTAGTTCTGCAGCATCGGCCAGTAGCGAATAATGTTCGACCACACTTTTATGATGGGCCATTTCGCCCAAGGGAACGCATGCCCCTACAAAAAGACCCTCTTCTTTAGAAAATCTGATTTCTTTCAACTCTTCAATTCCCCGAATATCGATGATCCGATCCGGGTGTAGATGGTTCTCTCTCATCCGGAGAACTAAATCCGTCCCGCCGTTTAGAATATGACTGCCGTCGGGATTTTCTTTTAATCGGTCAATGGCTTCTGCTACGGTTTTCACTTTGAAATATTCAAAGGATTTCATCTAAACACCTCCATGTTTTACAATAAACACTACGCTGAATATATTATTATATTCTTAATTTTCAACTTACAAACATTATACCAAAAAATCCTTTGGTACTACTTAACAACTTTTATTCTAAATTCCCAGAGTTTTTAGAAATATTTCACAACATTTTTGCTAAAGTATTAACAAGTTTCATTCTTTTTTATAGGATTGCGCAGATGATTCATCTCTATACTTTTCTGATTAAGTATTTGCAACAAATTTCTCGTAGTTCTTTCATGGTTGTTCATTCGACATAAACCCTCCAGTTTATTTTTTTATTTAGTAAGTTCCACTAAAGATTTAATATTCATTTTTAGAATATTATAGAACAACAAAAAAAACGCCCAAAGTCTAAGCGCAAAGAAATAAATCAGCGATTAAACTTCAGGCGTTTACCTTTATTACCTTTTATTTTACAACCATTACCGTTGTGCAGCAATTATCCACGATTGCTTTACTAATACTGCCGGGTTTCCATTTATTCAGTCCGGTGGTTCCTCTTGCCCCTACTACAATGAGATCAAATTCTTTCTCCTTTGCGTAATCCGCCAGAACCTGTGCGGGGTCATTTCCTTCAATGATTTTAAGTTCTACCTTGCTATTTTCAATGGTTTTTGCCGCTTCCTGCATCTCCTTAAAGTCCTCTCCGAAAACTTCCTCTGCGGTATTCTCCATATCCCCCATTTTCACTACCCCACCATAGGGTGCGTATTCAATTGCACTATGCTGTTCTACGTGGACCATAGTGATTTCAGAAACATCACAAGTGGATATCAAATTTTTTGCCTTCTCCAAGGCTTTTTTACTGCCTTCCGAACCGTCGTATCCTACTAAAATTTTCATTTTCATACCTCCTCATATAATAATTTTATATTGTAATATGAATATACCCTCATCTTTTACAAATTAAACGAACCCATTTTATAGGCACTAGGTTTTTATGCTTATCTCGGCTTATTATAATGCTTTTTACAACAAACCATTGTCAACTATTAATAAAAATTCTCGACTATTTAAAAGACCAGTAAATGATGACTATTCATCCTTTACTGGTTTTTTTGTCATATTCCGATTATCTACTAGGCGAAATCACTTATGAAGCTCTGTTACGACTCCACCGCCGGTACCTCCATGGGTGACTTGCGACATAAAGTGTTTTGTTCAAATCCATAGACAATTTCAATTAACGTGGCTTCATCCCATTCCCTTGTTAAAAACTCAATCCCCACAGGGATTCCTCCGGGAGCCTCAGCCGTTGCGCTTGTAAATCCTCCAGGGACAACACAGCTAGGAAACCCTGTAACCGATCCGATTACTCCGTTCCGGTCCACTTGGGATTCTCCCACCTTTACCACGGGACGCTTTTGATGAGGATATACGATGGCATCCAGTTGATTTTTTTCCATGATCTCAACCACTTGATTTCTTAGTTGCTTTCGTTTTTTTAGACGATTATGATACTCGGGAGTATCGGTACTCAAGTCTTGGGCAATTTTAATGTTCTCTTCTATTCCTTTGTGAAACTTTCCCGAGTCAATGATTTCTTTCAGGGACCCCACCTTCGCCGGCTCTCCCAAGGCTTCCAGGTATTCATTCAACTCCCTTTTCAATTCATATAAATGAACGCTGACCTCTTTAATCAGTTGATCCGCATCGATGCTTTCATCAAGATCCACCACCACACCGCCGGACTTTTGGATATCCTCCAAGCGTTTATTGATCTGTTCATTCACCTCTGCATGTACTTTTTCTTTGCCAAAAAAGCTTCTTAGAACGCCGATCCGTTTTTTCTTCAATCCATCCCTTTTCAAATGCTTGGCAAAATAACCGGTTTGCATTTCACGGGCCCCGGCCGTTGCCCTATCCTTCGGATCGTAACCGCGGATTACATCCAACAGTTTCACCGCATCTTCCACACTCCGACAAATCGGACCTGCCGTATCCTGGGTAAATGAATAGGGAACAATCCCGGTTTTGCTGATAAGCCCAACCGTCGGTCGAAAACCTACAAGACTGCATGCCGACGCCGGAGACCGTACAGAGTTAATCGTATCCGTTCCGATTCCCACCATTCCAAAATTTGAGGCAACGCTTGCGCCGGTACCGCCGCTGGACCCTCCCGGGGTTCTTGTTAGATCATAGGGGTTAAGGGTCTGGCCTAAAACAGAGCTTACGGTTTCTCCCCAAACGGCGAATTCATGAAGATTTACCTTGGCAATAATAATGGCTCCCGCTTCCTTCATACGTTTCGTGATAAAAGCGTCTTCCTTCGGTATGGACTCCTCCAAACTTAAAGAGCCTGCCGTGGTTTCCATATCCTTCGTATCCACATTATCTTTTAACAAAACAGGAATTCCATGAAGGGATCCCGTCAACCCTGTTTTTTCGTACTTTGCATCCAGCTCATCCGCAATCTTCAAGGCATCAGGATTAATTTTTATGATCGAGTTGATTTTAGGGCCTTTCTGATCATAAGCTTCTATGCGTTTCAAATAAAACTCCACCAGTTCCCGGCAGGTAAGCTCGCCTTCCTCCATTAAATGATGAATTCTTTCAATGGTTGCTTCCATAATTTCTTTACTTTTTAGTGATTCATCCATCTCCACACCTTCTTTCCTATTTTTACGTTTCGAGATGACAAGATGACAAGGGAACGATGACAGGGGGACGGAGTTTTTGTCATCCCCGGACAAACGATGACAGGGGGACGGAGTTTTTGTCATCCCCGGACAAATAACTCCCTTTCCCTGTCAAAACAGCTATCCCTATCAAACCATTTTTAAAAGATGACAAAAACTCCGTGTTGCTGTCAAAAGATCTTAAAAAGATGACAAAAACTCCGTCCCGCTGTCACCCGCTTTTGCTAGCCGCCGAAGAGGGAGAGCATGACGCCGGCGGCGACGGCGGAGCCGATGACGCCGGATACGTTAGGTCCCATGGCGTGCATCAACAGGAAGTTGCTGGGGTTTTCCTTTTGGCCCACGCTTTGGACCACCCGGGAGGCCATGGGTACCGCGGATACGCCTGCAGCGCCGATCAGAGGATTGATGGCTTTTTTCGAGATCTTGTTCATCAGCTTAGCGATGATCAGTCCCGAAGCCGTACCTACCCCAAAGGCCACAACGCCCAGAACAATGATTTGAATGGTTTCAAATTCCAGGAACTGCTCCGCTTTCGCCGAGGCTCCTACACTGATTCCCAGTAAAATCGTTACGATGTTGATCAGTTCGTTTTGCGCCGTTTGCGACAGTCGGTCGGTTACGGTACATTCCTTTAACAGGTTTCCGAACATCAACATCCCGATCAGCGGGGTCGCCGGGGGCAGTAGCAGACTCACAATAATGGCCACTAAAA
>NZ_SUMG01000019.1 GCF_009910325.1 Isachenkonia alkalipeptolytica | reverse complement strand
CTATAAAAACGAGCATTAGAATACTCGTTTTTAAAGAAATAAATGATATGAAACCCTGTATTTTTTAAGATTATTAGACAGGTCTTATTTAACTTTACAAAGTCTCATTTAGTTCTACAATTGACCGTTGTTTATCTTTTCACTTTTTACAGGATCTTTTGTTATTCTTCGTTTGTCCTTCGGAAAAAGGGTATAAACATCAATAACACCATTGAACCCGTAAGGAGGGATTGTTATGGATAAAAAGGTTGCGATTATTGATTTAGGATCGAACTCCGTAAGAATGATTGTTGTGGCGGTGAATGACCGGGGAGCCTACCGGCTGATTGACCAGGTTACCTCTATGGTCCGTCTGGGCCGGGGGATGGGCAACGAGAAAGTAATTCAGGAGGAAAGTTTATCCCGGAGCCTTTCCACTTTAAAGATTTTCAAGAAGTTTGTAGACTCCTATAACGTGGATATGACCATTGCCGTAGCCACGGCGGCTCTTCGACGGGCCGCCAATCAAAAAGAGGTGCTCAAGCGGATCAAAAAAGAGACGGGACTTCGCTTTCAAGTGCTTTCTACTGACAGAGAAGCCTATTACAGCTATCTTGGTGTGATAAACACCTTATACCTGGAAGATTTTATTATGGTTGATATCGGTGGCGGTAGCATTCAAATCGCAAAGGTACTAAACCGAAAAGTCCAACAGGCGGTAAACTTTCCCTTCGGATCGATTACCCTCATGGAAAACTTCGGTCTCTCCGACGAAATTTCCGATACCTCCCGGGAAAAAGCCCTGTCTTTCATAAAAGAATCCCTGGATAAAATTCCCTGGTTGAATAAAGAGGATCAACTGCCCATTGTGGGTCTTGGAGGAAGCCTTCGAAACCTGGGTCGCTTAGCCCAACATCGATTCAACTTGGAGTACGCAACGATCCACAATTTGTTGTTATCCCCGGAAAGGGCTATGGAAATTGTTGAGGATCTTGCAGGAAAGAATTACCGAAAACGCCTGGATACTCCCGGTGTTGATCAGGACCGAGGAGACATTATCCTTGGCGGTCTTCTTCCCTTTCAAGGCCTTATAGAAAAATTAGAACCTACGGAAATCCTTTTAAGCGGCAGCGGATTACGGGAAGGGTTGTTCTTCGAAAAGTTTTTACAGGAAATCAATCCTCAGCCCATGCCGATAAAAAATATTTTGGATCATAGCTTGTACAATACCTTAGGTCGCTACCAAATGAATGTTACCCACGCGGAAAAGATTCACTATATTTCCCTAAAACTCTTTCGTGCCCTGCAGCGGGTCCACAATCTCTCCTCTGAATACGAGAGTATTCTCCGGGCGGCTTCCCTGCTCCATGACCTGGGTATGAACGTGGATTACTATAATCACCATAATCATAGTTTTTATCTAATTATCCACTCCCGGATTTACGGTCTGACCCAGCGGGAAATTATTTTATCCGCTTTTATCGCCGGAGAACATCGGGGAGCAGACTTAAGTCAGGTCCAGGAGCCTTATTATAAAATCCTTACCCAAAAGGAGAAAAAAATTATAGAAATCATGGGTATGTTTTTAAAAATCGCTGAAATGCTGGATCGTAATCAGTACGGACAACTTACGAAAATTTCCACCTTCTTAGAGGAAGAGGACTTCACCGTAACCCTTCTTTCCTCCGAGGCCATCGGCATTGAGGATTTCAGTATTGAACCTTTCAAGGAAGAATTCTATGATTTATTCGGCAAACGCCTGATTATCAACACGGATCACTATTAATTGTAGCATTGACAAAAGCCTTAGAAGGATCTTTCAGGATCCCCTAAGGCTTTTTTATCCTTTGCTTTTTCTTCAGCTTTTTTTCTCTCCGTTGATTTTTACGATTCTTCGTTCCAATTCTTTACGGGGTAGCCATATTTGATGTTCACAGCCCAGGCATTGAATACGAAAGTCCGCTCCCGTACGAAGCACTTTAAAGGTTTTTGACCCACAGGGATGGGCTTTTTTTAAGGTAAGCTCGTCACCTACTTCTAATTTTAGGGGCATATATTTCCTCCTTTTGTCTACAGGGTTATGGTTTTCTTCGCGGCATTGGATTTTTCCACAATATCATACATGTTTCCAACCCCTCCCACTAATAACTGATTTTTCACTTTGTAATAGTCCAGGCAGGCGCCGCAGGAAATGATCTCCACACCTTTTTCCTCTAATTTCCTCAGATGATCAATGACCAAAGACCCCTCTACGGTAAGTTTAATCCCGGAGTTTAAAAACAGTAGCCTCCTTGGGGTTTTCGTGGCCTCCGTAAGGGTGTAAATATAACCCTTCATTAAAACCTCCCCCAGTTCCCGGTTTCCCTCTCCCAGGGTATCCTTGGTAATTAAAATTGTTAAGTCCTCGCGGTTTACTCCTTTTGAAGGAAACTCCAACCCTTCGGAAATTTGGATGTCCCCCTCCTTGTAAATTTCAATATAAAAATCCCCTTTGGATTCTTTAATCTCCGCTCGTAAATTCATGCTTTTTGCCAGTTTTGAAATATTCTCTTTGGCCACGTCATTATCAACAATAGTGATTATCCTTCCATCCTTTTCACTTTCCAGGGCTTTTTTTGTTTGTATCACCGGTATGGGACATTGCTTCCCTCTCATGTCAATTTCTTTATCCATTATATTTTCCCTCCTAGGTTTCCCATTTAATATCTGTTTTCAGTATATCAATTCTTTCCCTTTTCAACAATAGAAGGGGGATAAAACTTTTCAATAGGCTTTTCGTTTGATATTGGTTTTATTAGGGTATATAACCACCAAATACAGGTCCTATGATAAAAGGAGGAAGGGTCATGAAAGAAGAAAGACTTTTGATTTTAAAACTATTAAAAGAAGGAAATATTACAGAGGAGGAAGCGGAAAAACTTCTATCCGCCCTGGAGGATAAAAGGGATCGAGGCACTTTCAGGACGGCAAAAACCAAGATCGATGAGTCTTTGGACTCCGCCGGGGAAACCTTCCATGAAAAGCGAAAGGCCTTTAAGGAAGACTTTGAAGAAAATTTTGAGGAACTGGAGGATAAATTCGAGGATTTCGGTGAGGATTTTAGTAAACGGATGAACCGTTTGGGAAGTATGATTGCCCATACCTCCACCTCCCTTGCGGATAAAATTCTCCATTCCGTGGAAGAGGCTCTAGAATCCGAAGAATTGCAACCCTATGATGTTTTTACTAAAAAGGAGACCTTTCACGAAACTTTGGAAATTCCTTTAAGTGATCTGGAAGACCACCGTGTTAAGATATCTTCCATAAACGGAAAGGTGAAGGTGGAGTCTTGGGAAAAGGACTGTATTAGGCTTAAGGCGAAAATCCAAATGAAGCCCGAAGATTATCAGGAGCAAGGTCTGATTTTCCAATCCCATATCGGTGAAGAAGGACTTGTTTTTTCGCCAAGGATTGACAAAGGGTTTTACAGTTTTCTTACCCTTTATCTTCCAAAGATGCTTTACAATTCTCTGAAAGTGGAAAATCAAAAGGGCTCCGTGTTCATCGAGGACTTCGAAGGAAAGGAATTAGATATTCAAACCCAAAACGGTTCCATTCAGTTGCGCCGATGTTCTATTAAAGATCTGGGAAAATTAAAGACTAAAAACAGTAAAATTCTACTCCATCGAGTGAATGGGGGAAAGCTGATCCTTCAAACGAAAAATGGCAAGATTTTAGGGGAGCTCCTGGACGCAAAAGTTCTGGATTTTAAAACCTCGATGGGAAACATCGCTTTAGATGAACTGGTCTATCATCATTTAGAGCAATTGCACCTTCAGACCAGCAACGGTCATTTAAAGGTTTTAGATCCTCTTCCGGAAAACTGCGGGCTTCGAGTGCTTGCCCAAACCAAGAACGGTTCCATTAAACTGGGGCCTGATTTGGAGTTAATCGAAAATCTCCAGGAGGGAAACAACCTCCGAATTAATGGGCGTAGCAAGCACTTGGAAGAAATGGATCACGCCTTCGATGTTCAGGCTTACACCACCAACGGAGACATTTCCCTGTTTTAAGCCTCAAAAAAATTATTCATAACAAAACCCCCTTGAAATCTATAATTCCAGGGGGGTTGTTATCTTATTTTTTTACGCTTATTTTCTTATTTCTTATAGGTTTTTTTGATTTTTACTGTAAGTCTTTTTAAAATCATACTATATTAAATACTGTGCACCTCACTTCGAACCGTCACCATAGACGTTACCTTAGCAGTTAGCTCGAATTAGGCACCCCTACGACACACGAAAGGGATCACTTACCGCTGCTTCCTTCCGGACCTGACGGGATTCATGAGCTTTCGTTGCGTAAGACCCAACGGTCAACACCACTTACTAAGGGCTGCTCTACAGTGAGCAATCCTCGGTGAGGCTTCGATCCTGCTATAGCGGATTGCAGGTTACAAGGCACCGCTACCTCCCCATCTAGCACAGTAAACTTGAGAACTATTAATGGCGGAGAGAGCGGGACTCGAACCCGCGGGGCCTTTCGGCCTTACACGCTTTCCAGGCGTGCCCCTTAGCCAACTCGGACATCTCTCCGTATTTTTCTTACTGTTTCTTTATCTTACTGTTCTTTTTCTGCTTTTTGTTTCGCGGCTTTCGCCTCTTTTTTGGTTCTTCGAAGCTCTTGAAAAAAACCGGTTAATATTTTGCTGCAGGCTTCTTCCAATACCCCGCCGGTAACCTCCACTTTATGGTTAAAATCTTCTTTATCAAAGAGATTGATTACGGAACCGCAGGCACCGCCTTTGGGATCATAGGCACCAAATACCAATCGGGCTATACGACTTTGTATCATGGCTCCACCACACATCACACAGGGCTCCATTGTAACATAGAGAGTGGTACCTGTCAATCGCCAACTATTCAGTGCTTTGTTTCCTTGTTCTATCGCCAGGATTTCTGCATGGGCCGTTGCCTGTTGGTGAATTTCCCGAAGATTATGGGCTTTTGCAAGCACCTCTCCGTCTTTTACCAATAGGGCGCCAATGGGAACTTCTCCCAGGGCCTTTGCTTTTTCCCCTTCTTTTATAGCCAAAGTCATATAATACTGGTCACAATAATCTTCCACAAAGATCTTGCTCCTTTTGGTAACTGCTTTTTCATCCTCTCCTATAGTAAAACCTTTTCGGGAAATTGTCAAGATTTTTGTTGAAAAGATTTAAATAACAAGGGACCTTCTTTATGTATATGCATAAATATAAATATTTTTCATAAAATTTTTTTTATCTTGTTTTGTCTATTGCAACCCCCTAGAATCTGCTATAAAATAAGGTTTACAAAGACTTTATAAGATTATGGTTTTATTAAAAAATTTATTACAAAGGAGAGATTTTATGAAAAACATCGGTTTATTACCTCGACTGATTATCGGTATTATTTCCGGGGTCCTCATCGGTCTGTTTTTTCCGGAGTGGATTGGTAGACTGCTTTATACCTTTACCCATATCTTCGGTAACCTCTTAGGATACATCGTACCCTTAATCATTTTAGGCTTTATCATCCCCGGTATTGCAGAACTTGGCTCTAAGGCCGGAAAGCTTTTGGCCGGTACCGCGGGAATCGCTTATCTTTCCACCTTGGGAGCGGGAATTGTCGCCTTTTTTATTTCCATGGCCATTGTTCCGAGAATTATTGCCGGTGGAACCGCCGGAGATCCCGACGCTGTGGGACTGACTCCCTTTTTAGAATTGGATATTCCCCCGATTATGGGTGTTATGACCGCCCTGATCACCGCTTTTATTTTCGGTCTCGGTATCAACTTTTTACGCCATGAAAAAGCCCAGGAAACCCTGTTCAATTTCATGGAAGAATTTCGAACCATCATTGTTGGTTTTATTAAGAAAGTCATTATTCCTTTTTTACCTGTACACATTGCCGGAATTTTTGCGGATATGGCGGCTTCGGGAGAAGCGTTCCAAACCCTGCAGGTATTCGGTCAGGTGTTTGTTTTAATCATCCTTATGCACTTAGGATACATCATCGTTCAATACAGTATTGCTTCCACGAGAACCGGTAAAAATCCATTTTCCGCCATCAAGAAAATGATTCCGGCCTACACCACAGCCCTGGGAACTATGTCCAGTGCCGCTACGATTCCTGTAACCCTTCGAAGTGTAAAATCCAACGGGGTCAGTGAGCGGGTGGCGGACTTTGTTGTTCCCCTTTCCGCCACCATTCATTTAGCGGGAAGTACCATTTCTCTTGTGGCCTGCGCCGTGGCTGTAATCGTCCTTGGAGGGGGAAGCCCTCAGTTTTTTGAATTCTTGCCCTTCATTGTTATGCTCGGGGTTACCATGGTAGCGGCGCCCGGAGTCCCCGGAGGAGCGGTGATGGCCGCCTTGGGACTGCTGTCCAGCATCCTTGGTTTTACCGAGGCCCAGCAAGGTTTAATGATCGCTCTGTATATGGCCCAGGACGGTTTCGGTACCGCTTGCAACATTACGGGAGACGGAGCCATTGCCTCCTTTATCGATACCTTCACCGAAGACACCGCCGCTGCCACGGAGCCGGTTTCCGCTGAGGTGGAATCCTAAATTAAGTACTTTTCTGTAATAGCACCAAATAATCTTTAAAGTCTAAAAAAAGGTAAGGGACGCGGTCCCTTACCTTTTTTGTTTGTGTTTTTCAGTGGCTTCGCTACTTACTTTCGGTAACTTCCTTTTTCTTGATCGCTTCAATGTTTCTCATATAGCTTTGCAGAGCCTTGGGAATGGTAACGCTGCCATCCTTTTCCTGACAGTTTTCCAAAATCGCCGCTACGGTTCTTCCCACCGCAAGTCCCGAGCCGTTTAAGGTGTGAAGGAAGGCTACTTTCCCTCCTTCGGGACGGTAACGGATATTGGCTCTTCTCGCCTGAAAATCTTCAAAGTTGGAGCAGGAGGAGATCTCCACATACCGGTTGTAGCTGGGCATCCACACTTCAATATCGTATTTAAAGGCTGCGGTAAATCCTAAGTCCCCGGTGCAAATTTTCACCACGCGATAGGGGATCTCTAAAATCTGCAGTACTTTTTCCGCATTGGCGGTCAAAGACTCTAGTTCTTCATAGGATGCCTCCGGTCGCACAAATTTCACAAGCTCCACTTTATTAAACTGATGCTGGCGAATCAGTCCCCGGGTATCCCGGCCGGCGGAACCGGCTTCGGAACGGAAACAGGGGGTGTAGGCCACAAATTTTCGGGGCAGATCCTCTTCCGGTAAAATCTCGTCCCGGTAAATGTTGGTCACCGGCACTTCCGCTGTGGGAACCAAAAAGTAATCTTTTTGAGGGATCTTAAAGGCGTCCTCTTCAAACTTGGGAAGCTGACCGGTTCCCGTCATACTGTCCCGGTTCACCATAAAGGGGGGCAGCAGTTCCGTATAGCCGTGTTCTTCCGTATGAAGTTCGATCATAAAATTGATCAGAGCCCGTTCCAGTCTCGCTCCTAAGCCGTGATACAAAGTAAATCTGGATCCGGTAACCTTGGCGGCGGCCTGAAAGTCTAGGATTCCCAGATCCTCTCCAATCTCCCAGTGGGGTTTATGGGTAAAGTCAAATACCCTGGGCTCTCCCCATTTTCTGACTTCCACATTGTCTTCATCGCTTTCCCCTTGGGGAACCTCCGGGTGGGGAACATTGGGGATTCGCATCAGTTGGTAATGAATTTTTTCTTCCACATCCCGAACCTTCTCATCATATTCCTTGATTTCCTGGGAGAGTTTTTTCATCTCCTCTAAGGTCTCCCCGGTGTCCTTGCCTTCCTTTTTCAGTCTGGGTATTTCCTTTGATACCACCTTTTGCTCATTTTTCATCTGTTCCACGGTACCGAGCAGGGCCTTTCTTTCATCGTCCAAGGCCAGTACCTCCTCCAGCTTTTTAGGTTCTTCCCCCCGTCTAGCCATGGCGGCTTTCACTTCTTCTAAATCTCTTCTGATTCGTTTGATATCCAGCATTTTTTTCTCCTCCTTTTACGTTGTTTTTTTAGTTTCTCAGGGCTTTTCCTTTTCTACGACTTTTTTCCATAAAAAAACTTCCATCCCTATAAAGGGACAGAAGTTGTTCTGCGTTGCCACCCTACTTGACCCTAATGAATTTTAATTCTCTTAGGATCCACTCGAGGCAGGATAAGGGTTGCAAACCCTTGGGCATTACCCCAATACTCCGGGACGGATTCAATCCTTCAGGCCATCGATTTTCAGCGACCATCGACTCTCTTAGGACCTGGGGGACTTACTGCTTCCCTTCTTCGTAACTTATATTAATGGGTATTCTATCATAATTTCCACCCGAAGACAAGCTTTAAGAGGGAGTTTTTTGAATATTCTATCGGGATCGAGTTTTCATTATAACAAGTCTCTTTGCCCCATTTCTCTCAGGATTTCCTCCAGTTCCTCCATGAGATCCCCATATTCTTGCCAATTCCCCTCTCGAAGGGCTTCATTGGCTTCGTCCAAGGTATCATTGGCCTGTTGAATCAGCTCCTGGATATTTGAGAACTCTTCCAACACTTCCTCGGAGGCCTCTTCCTCCATAGCTTCTTCCAATTCCTCTTCCATCTCTCCTAATCGATCGGCAAAAAGGGCATTCAGGCCTTCTTCCAAGGTTGGATGCATCTCCACTTGATCTCCATAAGCCACAATGACTTTTTTTACCTCGGGAATACTGTCTTCTCCTTCAGCGGCAAGATAAATCGGTTCCACATACAGTATGGAATTCTCGATGGGAATTACCATCAGATTTCCCCGAATAACCGTAGAACCTCCCTGATCCCAAAGAGAAAAACTCTCGGAAATATCCGAACGTTGGTCAATTCGATTTTCAATCTGCATCGGCCCGTAAATATTCCGGTCTCGGGGCAGATCATAAAGAACAAGCTCTCCATAGTGCTCTCCGTCATTTCTGGCCACCAGCATGGCCGTCATATTTCGAAGATCCTTTGGGGTATACATTCTTGAAAGAATAAATTCTTCCTGCTCTTCTTCCGGCAGACGAAGAATCATGTAATGGGACTCTACATCCTGTACACCGCCTCTATAGCGTTCCTCCGCAATATTCCATAGATCTCCCTGATCATAAAACACACTGGGTTCCGTCATATGATAGGTTCGATAAATCTCCGTTTGCAAGTCAAAATATTCGTGGGGATATCTTACATGATCCCGAAGGCCGCTTTCCATTTCTTCCATGCTGTCAAAGAGCACGGGATAAATGGATTCATAGGTTTTAATGATCGGGTCTTCCATGTCGGAAATGTAATAACTCACATCCCCATTATAGGCGTCCACCACTACCTTGACCGAGTTTCGAATATAGTTATGTCCATTTTCCAGATAAGGGGTAGCGTAAGGGTAGTCTTCACTAGTGGTGTATCCGTCGATGATCCAGTACAGCCGCCCTTCATTAATGACCATATAAGGATCCTCGTCATACTGAATAAAGGGAGCTATTTTTTGTACCCGATCCATAATATTTCGGTCGTATACAATTTTGCTTCCTTCTCTTATTTCATCATTCAACAGGATTTCCATGCTGCGATTTTTCATGGCATAGAGAAAACGATTTCCAAAAGTTAAATCAATCCCTGCACTGCCCTCATAAATTCCTTCGAAATTATCAAGGTCTTCTTCTTCCAGCTCCTCGTCCTCTAGGTCCGTGGTGTCAACCTCAAATTCTTCTTCGGTATTTACAATGATGTAGTGATCCGTGAGCTCTCCAAAATAGATTTCCGGCCGATCAATGGTTACATCGGTATCGGTACTGGGAGGAATATTTCCCACAACCATCTCCGGCTGTCCTTCGGAAGTTACCTGATTTACTGGAGATACCACCGCACCATTGCCATGGGTAAAGCGCAGGTGCCGGTTAATCCAGGAAGCCCGGGCATTTTCTCCTAATCGCTCCAGGTCCAGTTCACGAGGACCTAAAAATACTTGGGTGTATTCTCCTTCAATCTCATAACGGTCAATATCCACATCCACAAAGCGGTAGTACAGCCGTATGGCCTGGATCTGATTGTAGGTCTCCAGGGTGGGTCGATGATCGTGGATCCGGATATTCTCGATGGTACCCGGATTGTTTTGTATATCGCTTAAGGTCAAGTTGTTTTCTGCGGAAAACTCCTGTTGTTCTATACTATCGATGCCATAAGCCTGCTGGGTAAAGGCGATATTATGTTCAATATAGGGGAGTTCCCGATTAAGCTCATTAGGTGTTACGCTGAACTGCTGGACAGCGCTTCCGATCAGACCCCCGACCATACCGATAAGCAGAATTAAGATGGGACCCGCCAGGGCCACTTTCAATTTTTTCTTATGGTAGCCGTAGGAGATCAGGGCTGCCGCCACTAGGGAGGCCACCATTTGCACCCGGATTACCGGAAGTCTTACATTGATATCCGTATAACCGGCACCATAAATCAGTCCTTCCGAGGATTTTAGAATATCAAAACTTCGAAAATAGAACAGTACCGCCAGCAATACAAAAATCATAGTGGAGACTACGGTGATTTGCTTCAGGGTCAGCTTTAAAAACTTTGTCATAAAGCTGCTTCGAAAATTTAAATCCTCCTTTGCCGCATAAAGAGTGGGCTTTCGAAGGAAAAACATCAAGCCGTAAAATATCACCGTCAGCATAATTAAGCCTAGAATAATTCCGAAAAGGCTGCTGATGATTTGATTGTACAAGGGAAGTTGAAACAGGTAAAACCCCAGATCATTATCAAAGATGGGATCCCTTAATCCGTAGGGTACCCGATTAAAGAATACCAGAATTTCAAACCACAGGTTGTTTGCGGTGTTTAGTCCCACCATTACAGAAGAAAAGATGATTGGAATCCCTAAAATTTGATTGACCCGTCTTTCGGAAAAACCATTATCATAGATGACAAAACTTTTATAATAATTTTTTTTCAAAAATAGGACATACACCGTATAAATCCCGATGAACAACAAAAACACGGGCAAAAATATTTGGGCTTTTGTTATAAATTCCTTTAAAAAAACCTCTTCATAGCCCAGGTCTCCAAACCACTGAAAAGAAGTTATCCAATTGATAATTTCCGATAAAAACAGTCCCAGAATTACCATTATTCCAATGATCCATATTACAATGCTTTTTCCATACTTTTTCATAACAATTTCACTCCTTCATAAAAAAAAGATCCTAAAATGTATTATACACCCTAGGATTTAATAAAGATAGTTGCTATTCTTTTTTTTTTACATTTTCTACTGGGATTTTGGAAGACTTAAATCCCCGGCTTCAATGTATCCTTTTTTCATCATGACTTTGGCTAACAAAAGGGTCAAAATCCCCGGTAGAATAAAGTGAAGAATCCCCATTTTCATCAAAACCGTCATGGGAGGATTTCCGTTTTCCACAACCATTTGGGCATAGGTACCGAACTGACCCACCAGTCCGCTGGTGCCCATGCCGGCGCCGATACTATTGCTTTCCATGGCAAAGACCACCGTTGCCATCGGTCCTAAAATACCACTGGCTATAATAGGCGGCATCCACACAATTGGTTTTTTAACGATATTGGGAATTTGCAGCATACTGGTACCTATTCCCTGGGCGATCAGGCCGCCGATTCCGTTATCTTTAAAACTCATCACGGAGAATCCGATCATTTGGGTGGCACATCCCACCAAGGCGGCTCCCGCTGCCAGGCCTTCCAGTCCTAAGGATATGGCTAAGGCTGCACTGCTGATGGGTAGGGTTAAGAGCATGCCCATGGTAATACTGAGAATAATCCCCATGGGAAGGGGATGAAGTTCCGTTGTGGTATTGATAAACTCGCCGATGTAATACATCATCGAGCTTACCCCGGGGCCTACGAAAACCCCGGCCAGTCCCCCGGTGATAATCACTGAAGCGGGAACCAACACGATATCCACCTTCGTTTTTCCTGTAATAAACTTTCCCACTTCCACACCTACCAGGGCAGCAATAAAAGCCCCTACCGGTTCCCCGATATTAATAGTGGCTATTCCCTCATCCAAGGTGACGGTGCCGGCACCGATGGCTCCTGTCACGATGGAGGCAAAAATCCCGAGGGCCGGGGCGCCAAGGGTATAGGCCACGCCAGCACCAATACTGGGGCCCATTACTCTTTGGGCAATGATTCCGAAGTTTTGCAGCAGGGAAATGTTTAGGATTTCCCCTATTTGCGTTAAAATCAGTCCGATAATTAAGGATGCAAACAATCCTAAAGCCATGCCGTTTAAGGCCTTTGTGATATACTGTCTTACCGTAACGGTTTCTCCTGCGATCTTCAATGCTTCTCCTCCTCATTTATGATTAATTACAGCTGTCTTGTCACATTACCGTAAAAATATATCACAGTTCTATCCTTCGATCAAGTAGTGATTCTTTCTCAGTACCTTCAATAATTGTTCATACACGGCTTCGCTGGGCACTTCAATAGTGTGCATATGCACTCCGTCGGTGAGTTCTGCTAAGGGCTTGGCCTCTTGCTTTTCTAATTGATTCATGAAATTTTCAATATCCAGCCGACTGTTAATATTTAGATTCCCTCGGATTTCTCCATAGACGGGATGCTCTACAATAACATCCACAATCACCACTCCTAGATCCACCATCAGGGTCAGTTCCTTTTTCAAATCC
This sequence comes from Isachenkonia alkalipeptolytica, assembly GCF_009910325.1. Classification (NCBI taxonomy): domain Bacteria; kingdom Bacillati; phylum Bacillota; class Clostridia; order Eubacteriales; family Clostridiaceae; genus Isachenkonia; species Isachenkonia alkalipeptolytica. The sequence continues at coordinate 35,375 of NZ_SUMG01000019.1, read as the reverse complement.
GTCCCTTTATTATGTCGGGTTACAATGGTTTTTTGTCGTCCCTTCCCTTGTTTTTCCGGAATTATATACCCTTGGGGCGTGGCGATGATTTCTTTTCCTTCTGCCCGTAACAGGGCAATATCCTGGACAATCACCTGTCTGGAGACTCCGTATTTCTTGGATAACTCGGTTCCTTTCATGGGTTTTCCGGCTTTTTTTATAGCTTCTACAATCGCACTTCTTCTGTTTTTTCCTTTCATACCATACCCTCCTCTCTTTATATCCCCTGTTTCTGCTTTTTGTATGCATTTTTTTCCTCTTTGAAATATTATAGCACTTTCTTAGCTTTTATATCAGGATCCTTCCTAAACTTTATGATAGACGTTAGAAACGGTCGATTGATAGATGCTTCTAACCTCCTTGGAATACAAAAAAACAGAGAATGCTCTCTGTTTTCTTATCGATCTCCGTTGAATCTTATACGGTGGTCTTTTTGTATTCTTTTTGAAATTTTTCGATGATTTTTTTCTCCATACGGGACACCGTCATCTGACTGACCTGTAATTCCTCGGCAACGTGCATTTGGGTTCGATTATTAAAAAAACGGTCTCGGAGTACTTTCTTTTCCACTTCGTTCAATTTGTTGATGACTTTATCTAAAAAATCCTTATTTTCAATATTATCAAAGTTCTTGTCCACTTCTCCGATTAAGTCCATAAATTTCATTTCTTTGTCTTCCCCGTCATTATCATAGGTCAAATCCAGAGATTTCGGGGTGTATACCTGGGAGCCTTCCATGGCTTCCATTATTTGTTCCTCGGAACAATTGAGATATTCTGCAATATCCGAAATGGTCGGGGTTCGTTGCAGCTTTTGATGAAGTTCATTTTTGCAGGTATTGATTTTTTTGCTCAGTTCCTGAATTCGTCTTGGAACACGAATCGACCATCCTTTATCCCGAAAATGTTTTTTGATCTCACCGATGATCGTCGGGGTTGCAAAACTGGAAAACTCAAAACCCTTGGAGGGATCAAACCGTTCAATGGCATAAATCAACCCCAGGGAAGCCACTTGATAGATATCCTCATATTCTATACCCTTGTTGATATACTTTTTTGACAGTATTTCTACAATATAAAGATAACGGCGAACCAGTTCATTACGAATATGAATATCCTTCCCATCTTGATATTTTATAAACAACTCTTTACTGGTCATCTCTGTCAGTTCCTGTGAGGAATCATTATGACTCTTAGAATTTTTCTTCATAATTCATCACCCTATCATTTTTGTCATTATAATCGTCATTCCTTGATCAGGTTCAGAATGAATTTTCACGTCATCCATTAAGGATCTTATGATAAAAATTCCTAATCCATTTTCATTTAATTCCTCAATTTTAGGATCCTCAATTTTTTCCACATCACAGCCCACACCTTTATCCTTGACTTCTATTTCTAACCCCTTTTCCATCAGGGTAAAGTGAATGTTTATACTCTCTGCGGGTGTGTTGTTTCCATGGGTAATGGCATTGGTACAAGCCTCTGCAATGGCTACTTTCATATCTTCTATTTCTTCAATATTAAATCCCACACGATTGGCTATCGCCACAAGGGTAAGACGAACCACACTGACAAATTCTGCTTTGTTCGGAATGGATAATTCTATTTTTTCTCCATGATGTTCCACGGTTTCTTTGACTTCTCTAGCTTCCATTTGATTCATAGTACTGTATTCACTCCTTAATAACAAAAATTTTGTTGAGTCCTGTGATATTTAATAATTTCAGTATATTGGGTTTCACGTGAAACAACGTAATTTGCTTATCTTCTTCCTTCAGCCGTTTCAATGCGCCAATAAGCACACCAAGTCCAGTACTATCAATGTATTCCAGATTTTGAAAATCAATTTCCACCGGTTCCTTTCGTTTTTCAAACATCTCTTGAAAGGTGCTTTTTAATTCCGCAGCGGTATATATATCGATTTCTCCGTCCAGTTCCATTTTCCACACCCCGGTATCCTCTTCAAATTTCTTCTTGATTTTTAAAGACATAACATCTCCCCCATTTTTAATGTATAGTATCTACTTTACTATAAAAAGGCATTATTGAAAAGAAAAACTTTACTATCTATTGCTACCTTTCCCTTTTCTACCTGTTCCGTGGGATTTTTTGATTTATTATTATATTACAAGAGCCCTCTTTTTTTTAGGAAAAAAGGACTCTGTATTTAACACTGATTATTCATTTTACTCCATATCGTCCTCGGGATCTTCTTCCTTTGGCATGATGGCCAGCGAAACAATATGATTGTTCTCATCGGTACGGATCAATCGTACGCCGCTGGTGTCTCTACCGGTTTTTGATACTTCTGAAATACTGAAACGAATCATGGCACCGTCATTGGTGATGACGAGGGCTTCTTCATCTTCCTTCACCAATCGTGCTCCCACCACATCTCCGGTTTTATCCGTGATTCGATAGGTTTTAATGCCTTTGCCCCCTCGACCTTGGATCCGGTACTCGGAGAGTTCGGTTCGTTTACCGTAACCCTTTTCACTAACCAGCAGTAAGGTTTTATCCTCTTTTAAAATCTGCATGGAAACCACTTCATCTTCACTGGTAAGTCTAATGCCCCTTACCCCCATGGCACTTCTTCCCAGTTCTCGAATATCCGATTGGGGGAAGCGTATGGATTTTCCTTGAGCCGTAATCAGCATCATTTCATCCTGATCATTGCCATAGCGTACACTGATCAACTCATCATCGTCTTTAAACTTAATGGCGGTAAGGCCGGATTTTCTGGAATTTTTAAAATGGCTCAGCTTCGTCTTCTTGATCAATCCTTTTTTCGTGGCCATAAATAAATGCTTATAATCATTCACTCGTTTCATGGGAATCACTGCTGCAATCTTTTCGGAGGGCTCTAATTGAAGCAGGTTAATGATCGCCGTACCCTTGGCCTGTCTTTTGGCTTCGGGAATTTCATAAACATTGATTTGATAGACTTTTCCTTTGTTGGTAAAAACGAATAAATAATCATGACTGGAGGTGACAATCATCCGTTCCACAAAGTCTTCTTCCCGGGTGGTTAAGGCGGAAATCCCTTTGCCTCCCCGTTTTTGGCTTTTATAGGTATCCACGGGAAGTCGTTTGATATATCCAAAGTGGGTCAGGGTAATGACCACATCTTCCTTTTCGATCATATCCTCCATTTTGAATTCCGTGGGATCCTCCATAATTTTCGTTCTTCTGGGATCCCCGAATTGCTCTTTTATTTCTAAAAGCTCTTCTTTAATGATATCCAATATTCGCTGTTCACTGGCGAGGATGGCTTTCAGTTCATCAATCAGGGCTTTTACTTCCCGGTATTCACTTTCCACCTTATCCCGTTCCAGACCCGTCAGCTTTTGCAGACGCATCTCTAGGATGGCGGTGGATTGCTTTTCCGAAAGGTCAAAGCGTTCCATCAGCTCTTCTTTGGCTTTTTGCGGGCTTTGGGAAGCTCGAATCAGCTTGATTACTTCATCCAAATGATCCAAGGCGATTTTTAACCCTTCTAGAATATGGGCTCTGGCTTCCGCTTTTCGAAGATCAAACTCCGTCCGCTTTCGAATAATCGTCTTTTGATGGTTGACGTAATGGTAAATCAGCCCCTGGAGATTTAAAAGCTTCGGCTGTCCGTCTACTAGGGCAATCATAATGATACTGAAGGTATCCTGCATTTGGGTATGCTTATAGAGTTTATTGAGGACCACATTGGGATTCACATCCCGCTTTAATTCAATAACCACCCGGATCCCTTCCCGGTTACTTTCATCCCGCAGATCGGAAATCCCTTCGATTTTTTTATCCTTTACCAGGTCCGCAATGCGCTCGATCATCTTGGCCTTATTGACCTGGTAGGGAATTTCGTCCACCACGATCCGGCTCTTATTATTGGCCATCTCTTCAATCACGGATTGTGCCCGAACCACCACTCTGCCCCGTCCCGTGCGGTAGGCTTCTTTAATGCTTTCTCTTCCCATAATGGTAGAGCCTGTGGGGAAATCCGGACCTTGAATGGACTCCATTAATTCTTCTAAGGAAATCTCCGGATTATCAATATAATTAATCACACCACCGATGACTTCATCTAAATTATGAGGGGGGATGGAGGTGGCCATACCCACAGCAATACCATTAGACCCGTTTACCAGCAAGTTCGGATAACGACTGGGAAGCACATCGGGCTCTTTTAAGGTATCATCAAAGTTGTAGCTGTAGCTTACGGTTTCCTTATCAATATCCCGGGTCATTTCCAGGGACAGTTTTGTAAGCTTCGCCTCCGTATAACGCATGGCGGCAGCACTATCCCCATCAATGGATCCGAAGTTTCCGTGGCCGTCAATCAATTCATATCTGGTAGAAAAATCCTGAGACATTCTTACCATGGCATCGTATACCGCCGTGTCACCATGGGGGTGATACTTACCCAGTACATCCCCGACAATACGGGCGGATTTACGGTAAGCTTTATCGGGGGTAAATCCCAGCTCCTTCATGGCAAATAAAATTCTTCGATGTACGGGTTTTAATCCGTCTTCCACCCGAGGCAGTGCTCTTCCCACAATAACACTCATGGCATAATCCATATAGGATTTTTTCATTTCTCCTTCAATTCCTATGGGAAGTACGTTTCCCTTTTCCTCTTTCATTCAATTCACTCCTTGCCGATTTCTAATCCCTCACCTGTTGATTTATAAAAACAGGAATTTTGATGATGATTATTATTCTACCTTTCTTTTCCTTTGCTGAAGCTTTTATACATCCAGGTTTCGAACATATTTTGCATTCCGTTCGATAAAGGCTCTTCTTGGCTCCACTTTATCTCCCATCAAGGTGGTAAATATTTCGTCGGCCATGGTGGCATCCTCTACATCCACTTGCAGGAGTATGCGATTTTCCGGATCCATGGTGGTTTCCCATAACTGATCGGGGTTCATTTCCCCAAGACCCTTATAGCGTTGAAGATCTACTTTTTCACCGAGTTCATCCACTATGCTTCGCATTTCCTTTTCCGTGTAGGCATACACCACTTTTTTGCCTTTTTTGATTTTGTAAAGGGGGGGCTGGGCCACATAGATGTAACCGTGATCCACTAAGGGCCGCATATACCGATAGAAGAAGGTGAGAAGCAAGGTGCGAATGTGGGCTCCATCCACGTCGGCATCGGTCATAATCACGATTTTATGATACCGGGCTCTGGTAATATCAAAATCATTCCCAATCCCTGTACCAAAGGCGGTGATCATGGATTTAATTTCATTGAAATTCAGTATTTTATCCAGTCTTGCCTTCTCCACGTTCAGTATTTTTCCTCTAAGAGGGAGAATCGCCTGATTTTGTCGGTCCCGGCCCTGCTTTGCACTTCCCCCCGCAGAATCTCCCTCCACAAGGTAGATTTCCGATAGAGAGGGGTCCTTCTCGGAACAGTCTGCAAGCTTTCCCGGTAAGGCCGTGCTTTCTAAGACACTTTTTCTTCGGGTAAGTTCCCGGGCTTTTTTCGCAGCCTCCCGGGCATTCTTGGCCCTTAGGGACTTTTCTATGATCTGCTTGGCTTCCTTAGGGTTTTCTTCAAGGAAGGCGATGATATACTCGGCGGTTAACGTATCTACTATTCCCCGTACTTCACTGTTTCCAAGCTTGGTTTTCGTTTGTCCTTCAAACTGAGGATCCATAATTTTTACGGAAATAATCGCCGTAAGCCCTTCCCGAATGTCCTCTCCTAAAAGACTGCCTTCTTTTTCTTTAATGAGTCCATGTTTTCTGACGTAATCATTAATGCTCCGGGTTAAGGCAGTTTTAAAACCGGAAAGATGGGTTCCCCCTTCATGGGTATTGATATTATTGGCGTAACTGAAAATACTCTCGGTATAGGTGGTGGTATACTGTAGCGCCACCTCTAGGGTAATATCATCCTTTTCTTTTTCCAGGTAGATTACTTCGCTGTGAATATGCTCCCGGTTTTTATTGAGGTGGGCGACAAATTCTTTAATGCCCCCTTCATAAAAAAAGTGGCTCTCCTCCTGTGACCGTTCATCACTGAAGTTTATACGAATCCCTTTGTTTAAAAAAGCCAGTTCCCGCAGGCGATGTTCCACGGTATCATATTGAAAATCAAGTTCTTCAAATATTTCATGATCCGGCATAAAAGAGATTCTTGTCCCGGTTTTTTCTGTGGGACCGATTTCTTGAATATCGGTTTTGGGAATCCCTCGAACGTATTCCTGAATATACATTTTTCCACCGGTAAAAACTTCAGCCTTTACATACTCGGAGAGGGCATTAACCACAGAAATTCCCACTCCATGGAGACCTCCCGAGACTTTATAACCTTCTCCGCCGAATTTTCCTCCCGCATGCAGTACGGTCATTACGGTTTCCAGTGTGGATTTTTCGGTTTTGGGATGAATATCCACAGGTATTCCCCGGCCATCATCTGTCACCACCACACTGTTGTCACTTTTAATGGTTACATTGATATTTTTACAGTATCCGGCTAAGGCTTCATCGATACTGTTATCCACCACTTCATAAACCAGCTGATGCAGACCCCTCTCTCCGGTGCTTCCGATGTACATTCCCGGTCTTTTTCTTACAGGGTCCAATCCTTCCAATACTTGAATTTGATCCGCATTATACTGACGTTCTTTTTCCATTTTTCTACCTCCTATTGACACCAAAAAACACACCTATTTGTATTGATTTCTACGCCTTAACAATGTAAAGGCCGTGATAGGTGAGTAATAAATTGTTATCGGTTGATTTTTTCGCTTTATAAATATGACCGACCGACTTTTTCCTTTTTCCAGGGTAACCACTCTTCCCGCTGCTTCCATCTTTCTCAAAAGCTCGCGATTAACCTTGGATTGATGAAAAGCCTTTACATCAAAAATATATAATAAATCTCGACTGGATACAATGGCATTTCCTCCAAGATGTATATACAAAGGATTTCCTCCTATCTTACTATTATAACCTTTCTTAATTAACTATGAAACAGATTTTTGAAGGATTTTTATTTTTCCTCCCCGGACTTCATAAAGATTCATTTCATCGATCTTCTCCATGGATTCCATAGAGGTACTGGTAATGAAGGTCTGAATATTTTTCAAACTTTGCAGTAAATCCTTTTGCCGATGTTCATCCAGTTCACTCATCACATCGTCGAGCAAAAGTACGGGGTATTCTCCCGTTTCTTTTTTCATCAACTCCAATTCCGCCATTTTTAGAGAAAGCACCGTGGTTCTTTGTTGCCCCTGGGAACCGAACTTTTTCACGTTTTTCCCGTTGATTTCAAACTCCAGGTCATCCCGATGGGGACCCAGAAGGGTAATCCCCCTTTTGATTTCTTCCGCTTCCAACCCCTGCAGATCTCTTAGGAAACGCGCCTTTATTTCTTGCGCACTTTCCTCTTTTTCCATGGGAATGCTGCTTTCATAAATCAGTTTTAAATTTTCTTTTTCCCGGGTGATTTTTCGATGCATCAACCGGGTGAGGATAGAGAGTCCTTTGATGAATTCCCTTCGGGATAGGATAATTTCTGTCCCGTAATGAACCAATTGGGTATTCCAGGGTTCTAAATCCACCCTTCGAAACTGTTTCATTTTCAAGGCCTGATTCCGCTGCTTGAGAATCTTTTGGTACTGTCCCAAGATATGGTGATATCGGGGGGTAATCTGTGAGAGATCCCCATCAATAAAATCCCTTCGCTGGCTGGGTCCCTGCTTAATAATTTGCAAATCCTCGGGGGAAAAAATGACCACATTTAAGGTGCCCAGCAGTTCCGCCACTCGGTCCAGGGGCACGCCGTTGATTTTGCATTTCTTATTTTTCAGTCGATCCAGGCCGATTTCAATTCGTTTTTCCTGTCCGTTATTTTTACATAAAAGAAGTTTTGTATAGGCCCCTTCTTTTTCGATTTCAATTAAATCTCCATCTTTGGAGGTGCGAAAGGATTTTCCGATGGCCATGAAATATATGGCTTCCAGCAAATTGGTCTTCCCTTGGGCATTTTCTCCAATAAATACATTGATTTTCGAAGAAAAATCCAGGGTTAAGGTTTCATAGTTCCGATAATTTCTTAAATGAATTTTTTCAATATGCATAGCAAACTTCCCCCTGGGAATATTTTAAGAGGCAACCACTTCAATCTCTTCTTCTAAAACCTGTAATCGGTCTCCGGGATAAATCTTTTTGCCCCGCTGGGTAATAACTTCTCCGTTTAAAACCACCATGCCCTCCTGGATCATGGTTTTAGCCTCTCCCCCGGTGGAAGCCAGGGCTGCGTGTTTTAACAGTTGGTCCAGTTTAATAAATTCCGTACGGATTGCAATTTTCATATTTATTTTCTCCTCCCATCTTTTATGTAACAATTTATAAACCCAGCTTCAGCTGGGTTTATGGTTTCTTGCGTTCTTAATTATTCGACAGTCTTACAGGTAAGACTAAGTAGGTGTAATGATTATTATCCGTGGAAGTAATAATCCCCGGACTGACATTCGAGGTGAACAGGAACTTTACTTCATCCTCTTCGATCACCTTCAGGGCATCAATTAGGTACTTTGCATTGAAGGCAATTTCTAAATCGTCTCCCTGCTGGTCAATACCGATCTGCTCATGGACCTGTCCATGTTCCGAGTTTGAGCTTATGTGTAATTGATGATCTTCAATTTTAAATTTCACCAAACGATTATTCCCTTCCTTTGCCAACAGCGAGGCTCGTTCAATACTGTGGAGCAGACTTTGGCGGGAAACCTCTACGGCTACCCGGTGCTCATCGGGTAGGATTTGTTTATAGTCAATAAACTGTCCCTCCAAGAGTCGGGAAATTACTTTGGTATTGCCAAGATCAAATAAAATGTGACTATCGGTGAAAAGTATTTGCAGCTCCGTCTCTAAATCTTCATCGATGATTCGTCCCACTTCATTAAGGGTTTTTCCAGGAATGACGACTTTATGGTCTTGGCTGCCTTTGATCTCTCCTTTTCGAAGAGCCAATCGATAGCCGTCTAAGGCCACCATGCTTAAAGTGGTATCTTCAATTTCCAAAAGCCCTCCGGTTAATATCAGACGGGATTCATCCTGACTGACGGCAAAAGTGGTCTGTTCGATCATATTTTTTAAAAGTCCCCGGGGGATTTTTGCAATTTGATCCTTTTCCACCTGGGGAAGTTCCGGATATTCTTCGGTTTCATAACTAACCAGATCGAACTCCGACTGTTCACATTTGATAAAGACCTTGCCGTCTTCCTTGATTCTCATTTCCACTTGAGAACCGGGAAGTTTCCGGGTAATCTCATTTAATAATCGGGCATTTAGAACCATCACACCCTCTTCAATCACCTGGGTTTCAATAGTGGTTTCAATGCCCAGTTCCAGATCCGTTGCAATGAACTTGACGTGATTGTCCTTTGCTTCCATATAGATTCCTTCCAATACGGGCATGGTGCTTTTGCTGGAGATCCCTTTTAATACCGTGGTAATGCTTTTTAGCAGTTTTTTTTGATCACAGATTATATGCATGTGTGGATAAAAGCCTCCTTTAATATTTTATTTTTAACCTAAATACAATAATAAATTGTAGTAGTAATAACAGTAGGGCCTGTGGGTTTGTGGATAAGGGTGTAAACCTCATTATTTCAAAGATATCCACATGTTCATAAAGCAGGGCATAAGTTTTATAAGTTATACACATATCCACAGGCTTCAAAGTCCCTAAAACTTATTAACAATATAATAACATATAACTAACAGGATGATGTGGAAATCAATCGTTTTTTAACTCGTTCACAATGGAATCGATTTTATCCTTCAAGGTCGGGTCATTTTTAATATCCGTGGAAACCTTATCACAGGCATGCATCACCGTGGTATGATCCCTTCCTCCAAATTCGTTACCAATTTTGGGCAGGGAAAGGTCCGTCAGTTCCCGGGATAAATACATGGCGATTTGTCTGGGATAGGCGATAATTCGGGTTCTTTTTTTAGAGGTTAAATCTTCGATTTTAATGTTAAATTTGTTGGCCACCACTTCCTTAATATAGTCAATATTTAATTCTCGATGTTTGGAAGAGAAAATCTCTTTAAGGGCTTCACTGGCCAGTTCAATATTAATGGGACTGTTGGTTAAGGAAGAATAGGCTAAAATACGAATTAATGCGCCCTCCAACTCCCGTATATTGGACTTGATTTTCTTGGCGATAAAGAGCATCACGTCATCGGGAACTTCAATTTCTTCCAGCTGGGCCTTCTTTCGAAGAATGGCAATCCGTGTTTCATAATCCGGGGCTTGAATATCGGCAATCAGTCCCCATTCAAATCGGGAGCGCAGCCGATCCTCTAAAGTTGGAATTTCCTTAGGGGGACGGTCACTGGATAAAATAATTTGTTTGTTGGAATTATACAGGGCATTAAAGGTATGGAAAAATTCTTCCTGGGTTCGTTCCTTCCCCGCAATAAACTGAATATCATCAATCAGTAAAATATCGATGTTTCGGTACTTGTTTCGAAACTCCACATTGCGGTCATCCTTAATGGAGTTGATCAGCTCATTGGTAAAGGTTTCTGAGGAAATATAAACGATCTGTTTTTCCGGATCCACTTGAGAAATATGTTGACCGATGGCATGCATTAAGTGGGTTTTTCCAAGACCCACCCCACCATAAATAAACAGAGGGTTATAGGCTTTCGCCGGAGTTTCTGCAACGGCTACGGAAGCTGCATGGGCAAATCGGTTACTATGACCGATGACAAAAGTATCAAAGGTATACTTTGGATTAAGTCCCTGGGCTTTAATCAGATTCAATGAATTTTCCAAGGAATCCTCCTTGGATTTTTGTTCTTGATCCTGGGAGGCATTCTTATGGTTTTTCGGGTTGATGTCCTCCTCGGAGGGAATGACAAAATCAATTTTATATTCCTCTCCCGTAATTTCCTTAATAATGTTTTGAATAAAACTTCGATAATGTTTCTTTAAAATCCCCTTTGTAAAAGTATCGTAGACTCCGAAAACCAGAGTGTCATTTTGCAGGGAGATGGGTTTGATGGTTTTTAACCAGGTTTCGAAGCTAACCTCAGTAATCTCCGGCCGGTTTTTGATGTTGTCCAAGGCTTTTTGCCATATTTGAGGTAAGTTGTCCATAGAAAATCCTCCGTTTCAAAAATATTTATTGTAAAAATTTAAATTATCCCAAGGGTTTTCCACATAGATAAAGAAGAAAAAGTGGATAATTTAAGATTGATTCCATGTAAAAGGTCAAAAAAAATATACAGAAGTTATGTCATAATCCTGTGGAAACTTCTAGGGATAACTTAAAAATGGGTAGGGAATCTTAAGGGTTTGTGGAAAAAAACATAAGATATAAAATGGAATACAGGCGAAACCCGAAGTTATCAACAGGGTTATGCACAAATTGTGTATAACGTGGATAATCCGTCCACAAAAATCACGGTTATCAACAAGTACCCTAATAATATCAAAGATCCCTAAAAGATTCAACAAAAAGGGAAAAGATATCCACAAAAAAGAAAGAGCCGCTACAACATTCTATCCACAGAAAGAGGCAATAAAGTTTATTGACACTGGCTGTTAATGCTGGTATAATCTATCTGTAGTATGGGCAAATTTAGAGACTTCATATTGATAGGTCTTGAATTAAAACCGTTAAAATACCCATAGATTTTTAAGATTTAAAGGAGGTGGCCTTTATGAAAATGACGTATCAACCGAAAGTTCGACAGAGAAAAAAGGAACATGGTTTCAGAAAAAGAATGAAAAACAAAAATGGACAGAACGTTTTAAGAAGACGTAGATTAAAGGGAAGAAAGAGTTTATCAGCATAGGCCGGACTTACGTCGGCCTTTTTCTGTAAAGAGGTTTAACTGTTAGGAAGACTTGGAGGCAAAGAAATGAAATCCACCGTAGGACTGCAAAAGGATCGCGACTTTCGAAAGGTATACCGCCAGAGGAATTCTATGGCCAATCGGTTACTGATTATTTATATTCGGGAAAACCAGGAAGTATATAATCGTGTGGGTTTTACTGTCTCTAAAAAAGTAGGAAAAGCTACGGTAAGAAATCGAGTAAAACGCCGGATGAAAGAAAGTTATCGGAAAAACCATCCTTCTATTAAAACCGGATACGATTTGGTGTTTATTGCCCGGGACACCGCAGCGAACTCTACCATGGCGGAAATTGAAAGTGCCATGAGGCACTTACTGCGCAAGAAAAAAATGATTAAAAAGAAGGAAGCGTAATGAAAAAAGTTGCAATTTTGTTGATTCGATTTTATCAACGGTTTATTTCGCCGCTGAAAAGACCGAGTTGTCGCTTTTATCCAACTTGCTCGCAATATAGCTTGGAAGCTTTTCAAAAATACGGATTTTTGAAAGGGTTACTACTCAGCATCCGTCGGATCAGCAAGTGTCATCCTTTTCACAAAGGCGGCCACGATCCATTGAAGTGATGATTAGGAGGTTTTGAATTTGTCAATATTAGCCGAACCCATGGGTTCACTACTTAAACTCGTATATGACTTGATAGGGAACTACGGGATTTCCATTATTATCTTTACCATTATCGTAAAGATGATTTTGCTTCCCCTTACCATTAAACAGACAAAATCCATGAAGAACATGCAGGAAATTCAGCCTAAGGTAAAGGCCCTTCAAGAAAAATATAAAAACGATAAAGAAAAATTAAACACGAAGATGATGGAACTTTATAAAGAGCATAATGTGAATCCCTTGGGAGGATGTTTGCCCCTTCTGGTACAGTTTCCCATCATTATTGGACTGTTTACTGCCCTTCGGGAACCCTGGAATTATGTTTTTTCCATGTCCCAGGAAGCCTATGAGTTAATGGACACCAGTTTTTTGTGGTTGCCGAATTTATCGGAACCGGACACCTGGATTTTACCCATTACCGCAGCGGCATTAACCTATTTTTCAAGTAAAACTATGTCCGCAGGAAAAGAAGTACAACAAACCCAAAAGATGATGACCTATTTTTTCCCCGTATTAATATTTGTTATGGGATCCGATGCCATCGGTGTTGGGTTTCCTGCAGGGCTTACCCTATACTGGGTAATCAATAGCGGGGCACAAATCATTCAACAGGTAATTATTAACAAACCTTCATTACCGATGAAAGGGGATTCTAACTGATATGAAAACCATTGAATCTACGGGAAAAACAATTGATGAAGCAATTGAAAAGGGACTTGAAGAATTAAGTCGAAAAAGGGAACAGGTAACGGTGAAAACCCTGGAATATCCTACAAATGGATTCTTGGGAATTATCGGTCAAAAGGATGCAAAGGTGGAACTTACGGTAAAGGATGATTTAGAAGACGATGCAAAAAAGTTTTTGCTGACCATGTTCGATGCCATGGATATTCCGGTTACCGTGCATATTGAAAAACAGGGGGATACCTTGGAAATTGATTTAGAAGGACCCAATATGGGACTTTTGATCGGAAGAAGAGGCCAAACCCTGGATTCGATTCAGTACCTTCTTAGTTTAGCCATCAACAAGGATCGGGATCGATATGTGAAAGTTTATATGGATACGGAAAACTACCGAAAAAAACGGGAAGAAACCTTGAAGCGTTTAGCAAAAAAAATGGCGGATAAAGCGAAAAAAACCTATCGACCGGTATACTTAGAGCCTATGAACCCTTATGAACGAAGAATTATTCATTCCACCCTGCAAAAGATCCCGGGGATTCAAACCTACAGTGAGGGAAAAGACCCTAATCGAAGAGTGATTATTGAATTGAAAAAGAAATAACCCCAAACCCAGTGAAAACTGGGTTTTTTATATCCAGGAATTTGATGAACCGGTATTCCTGGGAGGAAGGATCGGATAGCCGTAAAAAGGAAATATAATTTTATTATTTATTTCCCGGGAAATTTATCGATTATTTGATATAATGGTACAAGAGATGAAGGAATAGAATAAAAAAGAGGTGAGCCTATGTATAGAGAAGAGACTATTGCCGCGATTTCCACACCCTTGGGAGAAGGGGGAATAGGAATCATCAAAATCAGCGGGGACAAATCCCTGGAAATATTAAAAAGTATATTTGTCACCAAGGGGCATAAGAGAAAAGAGGATTGGGAGCCGAGAAAAATGGTTTACGGGTATATATTACATCCTCAAACCCAAGAGATGATCGATGAAGTCCTGGCGGTGTATATGAAAGCCCCCAATACCTATACGAAAGAGGACTTAGTGGAAATCCACTGCCATGGAGGGATGGTACCCCTTCGTAAGATATTAGCGCTGGTCCTGGAACAGGGTGCGGCGATGGCAGAAAAAGGGGAATTCACCAAGCGAGCTTTTTTAAACGGACGGCTGGATCTGTCTCAGGCGGAAGCGGTTATGGATTTAATCAGTGCGAAAACCGATGTTTCCCATGACGTGGCCCTGGGCCAGTTTGAAGGGATCCTTTCCCAGGAGGTTCAAGGAATTCAGGAAATTATCAAGGATATGCTGGCTCATATTGAAGTTTCCATTGATTTTTCCGAAGAAGATATTGATGAAGTGACCATGGAACACCTTCTTGAAAAGAGTATCAAGGCAAAAGAAAGCTTTGAAACCCTGCTACAATCCGCGAAAACCGGAAAAATTTTACGGGAGGGTCTTGTGACAGGGATTGTGGGAAAAACCAATGTGGGGAAATCCTCATTATTGAATGCCCTTCTACGGGAGAATCGGGCCATTGTAACAGATATCCCCGGAACAACCCGGGATGTGATCGAAGAGCAGTTAAATGTCCGGGGAATTCCGTTGAAAATTTTGGACACCGCAGGAATAAGAGATACTGAGGATGCGGTGGAAAAAATCGGCGTGCAGCGATCCCGGGAGATTTTTCAACAATCGGATTTGGTAATATTTATGATTGATGCGTCCAAAAAACTGGACCGGGAGGATTATGATTTCCTTGAAATAATCAAGGATCGAAGAGCCCTGGTGATTATTAATAAAACCGACCTGGAAGAGGCCATCGATCTTGAGAGAATAAAAAGTATTGTCGGGGATAAAAAATTGATTCGCATTTCCCTACTGAAAAACAAAGGCTTAGAAGCCTTGGAAGATGCTTTGGAAGAAATGGCTTATGAAGGGGATGGGTTTTCCAAAGAACAACCCTTTATTACGAATGCCCGTCATCAACAAGCCATCAGTCAAGGTCTCATGAGTTTAGAGGAAGGAATCAAAGCCCTGGAAAATCGTATGCCCTTAGACTTTGTGGAGGTGGATCTCAAAAACGCCTGGGAAAGTTTAGGAGAAGTAACGGGAGATACGGTATCGGAAGATATTTTAGATCACATATTTGAAAATTTTTGTATTGGAAAATAATTGGAGGAGAGTTTTATGAATTATTATCATGGAGGTAATTATGATGTCGTGGTGGTTGGCGCCGGACATGCGGGTTGTGAAGCGGCCCTGGCCGCGGCCCGCTTAGGCCTTAAAACCTTAGTCCTGACGATTTCTTTAGAGTCTGTGGCGATGATGGCCTGCAATCCATCCATTGGCGGCACGGGAAAAGGACATCTTGTGCGGGAGGTGGATGCCCTCGGGGGAGAGATGGGATTAAATACCGATAAAACCTTTATTCAAAGTAAAATGTTAAATACCGGAAAGGGACCGGCGGTACACTCCTTAAGAGCCCAAGCGGATAAACTGCAGTACCATTTAGGGATGAAACAAACCCTGGAGGACCAGGAGAATCTAACCCTTAAACAAGGGGATGTCATCGACCTGATTATGGACCAAGGGAAGGTCCGGGGGGTAAAAACCCGTAATGGAGCCGCTTATGATGCTAAAACCGTGATTTTGGCCACAGGGGTGTACTTAAAAAGCAGGATTTTTATGGGGGAAGTGAACTATGAAAGCGGTCCCGACGGACTGGCCACCACCCGGGAATTGCCGGAAAAGCTTAGAAGTTACGGATGCAATATGAGGCGATTTAAAACCGGAACCCCTGCAAGAATACATGGGAGTTCCGTGGACTACGGAAAAATGACGGAACAGGAAGGGGATGCAAAGACCATACCCTTCTCTTTTCTAAGTGAAGCACTGGAAATCGAACAGATTTCCTGCTGGCTTACGCGGACTACAGAGGAGACTAAGAGAATTATTGAAGAAAACATTTATCGTTCCTCCATGTATAGAGGGGATATGGAAAGTGTGGGTCCGAGATACTGTCCCTCCATTGAAGATAAAATTGTACGATTTACGGACAAACCGACCCACCAGCTTTTTTTAGAGCCGGAGGGGGTCCATACCAGAGAGATGTATTTACAAGGGATGTCTTCCAGTCTTCCGGAAGAAATACAAGTGGCTATGATCCGTTCCGTCACCGGATTAGAAAAGGCGGAAATCATGCGCCCGGCCTATGCCATCGAATACGATTGTATAGATCCCACGGATCTGCAGCTTACCCTAGAGACCAAAAGCATCGAAAATCTTTACAGTGCGGGACAGTTTAACGGATCCTCCGGATATGAAGAGGCGGCGGCTCAAGGACTGGTTGCAGGGATCAATGCTTCCATGAAGATCTTAGGGAAAGAACCTTTAATTCTTGACCGGTCGGAAGCCTATATCGGGGTGTTGATTGATGACTTGGTAACCAAGGGCACAAATGAGCCCTATCGTATGATGACTTCCCGGGCGGAGTACCGCCTGGTCCTACGACAGGACAATGCAGATCTTCGCCTAACCCAAAAAGGCTATGATCTCGGCCTGGTGCAGGAAGAACGTTATAACCGGCTGCTGATAAAAAAAGCAGAGATCGAGAAGGAGCTTCAGGGATTAAAAAAGAAAAAAATTACTCCCGGGGAGGTCAATCCCATACTGGAGGAAATCGGCTCTTCAAAAATAGAGACCACCTTAAGCTTTTACGATTTGCTGAAAAGACCGGAAATTAATTATCAGGTGATTGAACCCCTGTATCCGGAATCAAAAAAATTAATGGCGGATGTCAAGGATCAGTGTGAAGTGATTATAAAATATGACGGGTATATTAAAAAACAACTGCGACAAATTGAGCAGTTTAAAAAACTGGAAAACAAACGGATCCCCGATGATGTGGTGTACGATCAAATCGATAGCCTGAGAAAGGAAGCAAAACAAAAACTGGAAAGCATTCGCCCCCATTCCGTGGGACAGGCTTCCCGGATTTCCGGGGTTTCTCCGGCGGATATTTCCGTACTGCTGGTATATTTAGAACAGCGGAAAAGGGGGAATCGAAATGTTTAACAAAACCTTGGAAGAGGGCCATCGAAAAATGTTTCAAAAAGAACTCTCAAAGGAAGAATTAGAAAAATTTCAAACTTTTCAAGAGGAACTTTTGTACTGGAATGAGCGAATGAATCTCACCGCGATCACCGATGAGAGGGAAATTGCAATCAAGCATATGTTGGATTCTCTGTCCCCTTTGAAGGAAGAAGGGGTTATGGAAAAGGGAAAAGTGATTGATATTGGAACCGGAGCCGGTTTTCCCGGCATACCCCTGAAGATTATGAGGCCCTCCTTAGAGATGACCCTGCTGGACTCCTTACAGAAGCGATTGAACTTTCTCAAGGGGGTTATTGAGAAACTGGGTCTTGAAAATATCACGACCCTTCACGGCAGGGCGGAGGATTACGGACGCGCCCCGGAACACCGGGAAACTTACGATTATGCAGTATCTAGGGCGGTGGCACGGTTGCCTGTCCTTCTGGAATATGCCCTACCCTTTGTGAAAGTCGGAGGTTTTTTTATCTGTCAAAAAGGACCCGGGGTGATGGAAGAGCTGGAAGCATCAACAAAAGCCCTGGAGGTTTTAGGAGGAGAGGTTGTCCGTATTGAAGAAGTCGCTCTTCCCTTTGTGGAACGGGGACACCATATGATCATGATAAAAAAGACAGCTGAGACCCCTAAAAAATATCCAAGACAGGCAGGAAAGCCGGGAAAGAGCCCTTTATAATTAAGCGGAAGAAAAGTTTCACGTGAAACAACCAAAGGCGAAGTTCTAAAAAAAGAAGAACAAAGACCAAAAGAAAACCCGGGACAAAGAAGGAGAAAATCACCGCTCTATCGAATATTTAATTATAGAAGACTTTTATAAAACGGAGGAGTATGCATGGAACAAAAATATGTGATGGAAATCCCCATTGAAAAAATTATTCCCAACCCTTATCAGCCGAGGAAAGAATTTTTCCAGGAGAGTCTTAAGGAGCTAAGCGCTTCCATTGAAAGCTATGGCGTGATACAACCGATCAGTGTTCGTAAAATCGGAAAGGAAAAGTATGAACTGGTTGCGGGAGAACGAAGACTGAAGGCAGCAAAACTGGCAAACCTTGAAACGGTACCGGCCATTATTCAGGATCAGTTAGACGATAAAGGATCTGCAGTCCTGGCGGTTATTGAAAACCTGCAAAGGGAAGATTTGAATTTTATTGAAGAGGCCAGAGGGTATGAACATCTTTTGTCCGACCATGGCTTTACTCAAAAGGAACTGGCCAAAAAAATCGGAAAAAATCAATCCACCATTGCCAACAAGATCCGAATACTTCGGTTGAACCCGGAAATACTCCGTCGAATTGTTGAAGAGGGATTGACGGAGCGCCATGGCCGGGCCCTGTTAAAGCTTCCCGATGAAGAACTTAGAAACATGACCTTAGACCAAATCATCAAGGATGACTTTACGGTAAAGCGTACGGAAGAGTTGGTACAGGAAATTTTACAGGAGATACAACAAGAAGGGACCGAGGAACCGGAAGGAAGCGGGGAAAATAAGGAGGCTGAAAAGCCCGGAGAGGAAGCTTCCCCAAAGGAGGACGCTGCACCCTTGGAGGAGAAAAAATCCCATACCCGGGTAAAGGCCTACATGAATTATAAAATATACATTAATACAATCAAAGAAGCCTACCGGGCGATTCGGGAAAAACAAGAGGGGGCAGAAATCCGGGAAGAGGACAAGGGCGAGTTTATTGAAGTGATTTTGAAAATCCCCAAAAATTAGGAGCGTCGGGTAAAGGAAGAACAAACTTAGCGATAAAGGGGCGAGTACTTTGGCAAAAACGATTGCGATTTTTAATCAAAAAGGCGGGGTGGGAAAAACCACCACCAATGTCAACTTAAGTGCTTCAATTGCAGAAGTGGGAAACAAGGTTCTGGTAATTGATATTGATCCCCAAGGGAATACCACCAGCGGCTTCGGACTGCAAAAAGATCACTTTGAACGAAACATCTATGATGTGATTATCAACGAAGAATCACTGGAAAATGTGGTGGTGGAGACGGAGTTTGAAAACATTTATCTTGTTCCCGCCAGTGGGAAACTGGCAGGGGCGGAAATTGAACTGGCTCAGGGGGAAAGTCGGGAGCTTCGACTAAAAAAAGCCCTGGAGGATTTTGACCAGGATTTTGATTATATTTTTATTGACTGTCCCCCTTCCTTAGGACTGTTGACCATCAATGCCCTGTCAGCGGCGGACAGTGTTTTAATCCCCATTCAGTGTGAGTATTACGCCCTGGAAGGAACCAGCCAACTGATGAATACCCTGGAACTGGTCCAGGAAAATCTCAATCCCGCCCTGGAAATCCAAGGAGTGGTTCTCAGCATGTTTGACGGCAGAACCAACCTGGGAATCCAAGTGGTGGAAGAAGTGAAAAAGTACTTCAGGGGGAAAGTGTACACCAGCATTATTCCCCGGAATATTCGATTGGCGGAAGCCCCAAGCTATGGAATGCCGGTGATTTACTACGACGGAAAATCCAAAGGGGCGGAGGCCTACCGGAATTTGGCGGAGGAGTTTTTAGATCTTGAAGAGGATGTGATCTAATGGCAGAGAAAACGAAGAAAAGAGCCCTGGGAAAAGGACTGGAAGCCTTAATTCCTAAATCTGCTTTACTGGAAAAGGAAAAGGAAGGGGAAAGCCCGGAGGGTACCCAAGAAATTCCCATGGAGAAAATCCGACCGAACCCACATCAACCGAGAAAAGAATTTACAAAGGAAAGTTTAGAGGAACTGATGGCCTCTATAGAAAAACACGGAGTCCTGCAGCCCATACTCGTATCCAGAGATACCAATAAAAAAGACACTTACGTAATTATTGCAGGGGAACGACGGTGGAGGGCCTGTAAAAATCTGAAACGGAAGAAGGTTCCGGCCCTGGTGAAAAACTTTACGGAACAGGAGCTATTAGAAGCGGCCTTAGTAGAGAACCTGCAGCGGGAAGATCTTAACGGCATAGAAGAAGGGAAAGCTTATGAGTACTTAATTGAACAATACAATCTGACGGCGAATCACCTGGGAGAGGCCTTAGGAAAAAGCCGATCTTATATTACCAATGTGCTTCGATTGTTGAAACTGGATCCTGAGGTGCAGCAAATGCTGACGGAAAATAAAATCACCTCCGGCCACGCTCGGGCTTTACTGGCATTGAAGGACAAGGATAAACAACGGGCCTGGGCCCTGAAAATTGAAAAAGAGGGACTGACCGTCAGACAAATTGAAAAATACATGCAAGAAGAGGGAACAAAGAAGGTTAAACGAAGGAAAAAGGATAAGGATTCAGAAATCCTCCACATGGAAGAGGAGCTAAAGGGGTATTTCGGAACCAAAGTAAATATTGTATCCGGTAAGAAAAAGGGAAAACTGGAGATTGAGTATTACAGTCCCCAGGACTTAGAGCGAATTCTCAGTCTTTTAAAAACCCAGTGAATGAAAGCTTAAGCACAACCTTGATCCTAGCCTTTATTTTAACCGGAGGGATCGTATCGTAGCAGGAAGTTGAGTAGGGGAGAAAAAAAGGATTCACAGAGGGGGGATGGGATGTGTGGAAAAAAATTTATTACGTAGACGCTTTTACCACAGCAATTTTCGGTGGAAATCCGGCGGGGGTTGTGATTGTCGATGAATTTTTACACCGGGATCTGATGCAAAAAATGGCCAAAGAACTGAACCTATCGGAAACCGTATTTATAAAGGTGGACCGGGAAAATCCCACCACCGTGGAAACCCGTTTTTTCACCCCGGTGACGGAAGTGGAACTCTGCGGCCATGCCACCCTTGCCGCCTTTTATGTTTTGGTTCAAGAGGGCTATATCCAAGAAAAGGGGCCAAGGTTTCACGTGAAACAAATAACCCTGCAGGGGGAACTCTCTGTGGAAATTATCAAAACCCAAGGGGACATCGAAGTTATTATGGACCAACAGCAACCTCAGCTGGTCTCGGAAAAAATCGACGGAAAACGGTTAAGCAGGATTATGGGAATTGAGGAGCAGGATATTGGGATTACAGAACATAAGGGCTTCAAAGGGGAACTGAAGCCCGGGATCGCCAGCACAGGCTTAAAGGATTTGATTGTCCCCCTGAAAAGCCTTGAAATTCTAAAAAAAATCACCATTGACGAAGAGAAACTCAAAACTTACAGTGAAGAACTGGGGGTTGTGGGCATCCACGCCTTTACACTGGAAACCCTTAGAGGAAACACCGCCCATACCCGGAATTTTGCACCCCTGGTGGGGATATCGGAAGAAGCGGCAACGGGAACGGCCAACGGTGCCCTGGGTTATTACCTGGTAAAAAATAAGCTTGTCAATTTAACCGATGAACAAGAGATCTCCCTTTCCTTTGAACAGGGGGATTTTATGGAGCGTTCCAGCGAAATTCAATGCTATATCCGTAAGTCGGAGGAAGGCTACCGGATAAAAGTCGGAGGCAAAGCTCGAATCTGTATTAAAGGAGAAATCCAACTGCCGGAAAACAGTTAAGACGACCCAAGGTCTAAAAAGCAAAGAAATGAGGGATACTATGCTATATTTTGATTATGGAGCAACCTCTTACCCAAAACCGAAAAGGGTGATCGAAGGAGCTCTTCGGGCAATGGAAAGCCTCGGTGCAAACCCGGGGAGATCGGGACATCAGATGGCGCTTAGGGCCAGTCGGGAAATTTTCGATGCCCGGGAAGTCGTGGCGAAATTTTTTAATATTAAGGATCCGAAACAAGTAATTTTCACCAGCAGCTGCACGGAATCCTTAAATCTTGGGATCAAAGGGGTGTTAAACAAAGGGGATCATGTAATAACCACTTCCATGGAGCACAATTCCGTTCTTCGTCCTATTAAAGCCATGGAAGTAGAGGGGGTGGAAAATACCATCATTCCCTGCAACAAAGATGGAAGTCTTCCCCTGGAGAAGGTGGATCAAAGCATTAAAGTAAATACAAAACTGATCGTAATGACCCACAGCTCAAACCTGACGGGAACCCTAATGCCTGTGGAGGAAGTGGGAAAAATCGCAAGGGAGCGGGGCATTCTTTTTTGTGTGGATGCGGCCCAAACCGCGGGAGTATATCCCATTGATGTGGAAAAAATGTATATTGATCTGCTGGCGGCCCCGGGACACAAGGGATTACTCGGTCCCCAGGGAACAGGAATTTTATACATTAAGGAAAACCTTCATTTAAAAACCTTAAAAGAAGGGGGCACCGGCAGCAAATCCCAGGATCTTATTCAACCGGAAATTTTACCGGACCGATATGAAAGCGGCACGCCGAATACCCCGGGAATCGTAGGGCTAAAAGAAGGCATCGGATACATCCTGGAAAAAGGAAGAGCAAATATTTTAAGCCATGAAGAGTCTTTGATAAAGTACTTTCTTGAAGAAGTGGAAAAACTGGATTTTATTGAAGTGTATGGACCCAAGGATTGTAAAAAACAATCCCCTGTGGTAGCATTGAATTTTCGAGGGATGGACTCCTCAGAAATGGCCTATATCCTGGACAGCATGTTCAACATCGCCGTAAGGCCGGGGCTGCACTGCGCACCCTTGGCCCACCAAACCATAGGCACCTTAGAGCAGGGAGTGGTCCGTTTCAGCTTTGGATACAACACGACGCTGGAAGAGGTCAAAGAAGGAATTGAAGCGATTAAGTCCATAGGAACAGAACTGTAGACCGACGTTCGCTACAGTGGGTAAAATGAAGAAAAGAAAGGGAAATGTTTATGGAAGCAATGATAAATTATCTAGAAACCAATACGATCCAGGTACTGATGATCATGGCCCTTCTTCAGGCACTGTTGGTCCTTCTTTGGATAAGAAACACGGTAAAAATGAAGAAAATGATAAAAAACTATGAGGAATTTTTACGGGGAACGGATAAAACCAATCTGGAAGCGATGCTGAGGGACCATGTACAAAAGGTGGAGAAAACCCAGGAAGTTCTAAATACCCAGAAAAAGGAGCTTCACCGCTTGGAAAAAGGAGCGGCAAATTGTATCCAAAAAGTGCACACCAAGCGCTACAATGCCTTTGACAATACCGGCAACGACTTGAGTTATTCCACCGCTTTTTTAGACGCTTATAATTCCGGTCTTGTGTTGACCGGGATCTATGGAAGGGATTACGCCGCCTCCTATGTAAAAGCTATTGAACAGGGTTTGGCAAAGCAGGTATTGTCCAGGGAAGAAAATGAAGCCTTGGAGGCTGCCATGAAACAGGATTGTTGGATCCGAAGCCCGGGGAAAGAATAAAAGGGTTTCCATGGAACCCCCGGCAAGAGAATAAAAGAAATGAAGGTGACTATAATGGCCCACAAAGCCCTATATCGAAAATGGAGACCGGAAATATTTGAAGATCTCATTGGTCAGGAACCCATCGTAACCACTTTAAAGAATCAAATTCAAAGCGGACAAATAGCCCATGCCTATCTTTTTACCGGCACGAGAGGCACAGGAAAAACCTCTACGGCGAAAGTTTTTGCCAAAACCGTGAACTGCGAAAATCCCGCAGAAAACAATCCCTGTAATCAATGTGAGACATGCATAGGAATCACAGAGGAAAAAATTATGGATGTGATGGAAATAGACGCCGCATCCAATAACGGTGTGGAAAACATCCGGGAAATCCGAGAAAATGTTAAATACCATCCTTCCAAAGGAAAATACAAAGTCTATATTATTGATGAGGTCCATATGTTATCCCAGGGGGCTTTTAATGCCCTGCTGAAAACCCTGGAAGAGCCGCCGGCCCATGTAATTTTCATCTTAGCCACAACGGAACCCAGGAAAATACCCGCAACGATTTTATCCCGGTGTCAACGCTACGACTTCAAACCCGTAACCATTGATAACATTCAAAAGCGATTAATCTTTATTCTGGATTCCATGGAAATCGAGTTTGAAAAAGAGGCCCTTAGAATCATTTCCGTAAGCGCGGAAGGGGCTTTAAGGGACGCCCTTAGCATTCTTGAACAAAGTGTACAGTGGGAACAGCAGCGTTTGACCACGGAAGGAGTGGTAGACACCCTGGGCATTGTTCCCGAGGAGCAGTTGTACGAAACCATTGAAGCCCTACGAAACAACAAGTTGGAAGAAGTGCTTGAAGTCTTGGAAACCGGAGGAAGACAAGGCAAGGACGTTGTTCATTTCACTAAGGATCTGATTCAATATCTTCGAAAACTACTAATGGCCAAGGTAGGGGTTGAACTTGAACAATTCTCCACCATGCCCAAGGATTTTCTTGAGCGGTTGAAAGTCCAGAGTCAGCAGTTATCCAGTGAATGGATCACTGAAAATTTAGAGGGGCTATCGGCCTTAGAGGGAAAAATGAAGTGGACCGGTCAGCCGCGGATCCTACTGGAGGTTTTCCTGGTGGGGATCTGTAAAAGCACCACCGCCCTAAGTTCTAAAGAAAAGGAAGGGGCACCGGATGTTCAGGAACTTGCAAAGCGGATCCAAAAACTGGAAGGGATCCTGGAAGGAAGAGGGATGGAAGAGAAGCCCCTGAGGACTCAATCTCGGGAGGCTACGGAAAAACCTGGGGAGACTACCAAAAAACCCGGGGAAAGGAAGAAACCTTCTTTTGATGCCGGTGGAAAAGATACCGGCAGAAAAATAGCAAAAGAAGAGAAGGTTCAAAAGAAGGAATCTGTGCCGGTGAAAAACCCTGGGGAAGGGGCCTTTCCGGACCGGGAAAAGATTCAAAAACACTGGCAGGATATTTTACAAACCCTGAAAAAAGAGAAAAAAGCCCAACTGGAAGCTTTGCTGAAAGAAGGGGAAATCCTGGGGACCGACAATGAAAAGCTTATTCTGGGCTTTGAAAAGGGTTTCGGTTTTCATCGGGAAGCCCTGGATAAAAAAGAAAAGAAAACCCAAATTGTCGATGTGATTCAACGAATCACAGGAGAAACCGTGGGATTAAAACTGATTATGAAAGGGGAGGAACTTCCCCAAAACCCCGGGGGCAACGCAGAACAAAAGCTTGTGGAAACCCTCCCGGAGGGTCTCGTTGAATTTAGGGATGATTAGAAAAAACGAATGTGGTATAATATAAAAAATTGAGTAGATACTAAAGGAGGAAAAAACATGGGAAAAAAAGGATTTAAAGGCGGCGGAATGCCGAATATGGGAAATATGATGAAACAGGCACAAAAGATGCAAAAAGAGATGAAGGAAAAGCAGGCGGAAATTGAAAAAAAAGAGATTGAAACCACCGCCGGAGGTGGCGCCGTCAAGGTGACCATTAACGGAAAAAAAGAAATTCTGGGCATGGAAATCGACAAGGATGTGGTGGATCCCGAGGATGTGGAAATGCTTCAAGACTTGATTATGGCAGCGGTAAACGAAGCCATCAGAAATGCGGAGGATATGATGAATCAGGAGATGGAAAAAATCTCCGGACAAATGAATATGCCGGGAATGTTTTAGAGGAAAAAATACAAAGATGCAGGTGAGACCATGAATTATTATTCAGCACCGATTGAAAGTCTGATAGAAGCCTTCGCAAAGTTACCTGGAGTGGGAAAAAAGACTGCTCAGCGATTAGCCTTTCATGTTCTGGATATGCAGGAGCAGGAAGTGGAAAAGCTTTCCGAGGCCATTATTACAGCAAAAAGAAGCATACGATATTGCAAATTCTGCACTAACATCACGGATCAGGAAGTTTGCTCGATTTGCAGCGATGCTCATCGGGATGCTTCCATCATCTGTGTAACCGAGGATCCCCGGGATGTGGTGGCCATGGAAAAGACCAAGGAATACAAAGGGCTTTACCATGTCCTTCACGGAGCGATTTCTCCCCTGGAGGGGATCGGCCCCGAGGAAATCAAAATCAAGGAACTGCTCACCCGTGTGCAACAAGGGGAGGCCAAGGAAATTATCCTGGCCACCAATCCCAATATTGAAGGAGAAGCCACGGCCATGTATATCTCCAAACTAATTAAACCCATGGGAATTCGAGTTTCGAGAATCGCCCATGGAATTCCCGTGGGAGGAGATTTGGAATACATCGATGAAGTAACGCTGTCAAAGGCGATGGAAGGGAGACGGGAAGTCTAATGGAACTACAATTGATTATCTTCGCAGCCCTGGGGATTTTAATCTTATTTGTATTGTTAAAGCTCCTGGCAGTACCGATGAAAATTGCAGTAAAGTTAATATGGAACGGGGTCATTGGAGCAATCACCCTATTGATTTTCAACTGGATCGGCGGTTACTTTGATATAGCCATAGAAATAGAACCGATTAATGCCTTAATCGTTGGAATATTTGGGGTCCCTGGAATCATCGCACTGTTGATTCTACAAAACCTGTAATGTAAATTGCAGGTTCTTTTATTTTCAAGGAACGAAAATTATAGTATAATAGGAATACTAAAGAATTTCAAATAACTGGGAGGAGAATTTCGTGAAAATAGGCCTTCGGGTAATTAAGACTGGGATTGCCGTCTTCGTGAGCATTCTCTTAGGAAATTTATTAGGGATCGAGTACCCTTTTTATACGGTGATTGCCGTGGTGATTGTGATGCAGCCAACAGTAATTGACACATGGAAATTTGGAATGAACCGTATGATGGGCACTACCGCCGGTGCGGTTTTAGGGGTGATATTAGCCCTGCTGCTGCCCCATAATCCCATTGTAGGAGCCATAGGATTTATTGCCTTGATCACCTTGATGAACTGGATAAAAAAAGGGGAATCCATTTCCATTGGTGCCGTCGTGTTTGCCAGTGTATATTTAAGCGAAGTGCTGTCCACCCAGGAACATATTCGTTATGCGGGGGAAAGACTCTTTGAGACTTTTTTGGGTATTATGGTGGCGGTGGCGGTGAATTATCTGGTGTTTCCTCCGAATTATGATCAAAAAGTTATTGTGGAAAGTCGAAAAACTTCAAAGGATTTATGGAAATACAGCTTAATACTGATCGACTTCTTCCTCCAGGAGGAAAAACGATACACCGCCCTGGATGAACAGGAAAAGAAGGTGGTTCAGGAACTGGAAATTTCAGAAAAATTTCTGGAACTGCAACGAAAAGAAGAAGAGATTAAAATTCATGGAGAGTTTCGCACCCGGGATACGATCATTACCCTGCGTCTGGAACGGGAAATCTATCAGCACCTGCAAAGCATGCATCAGGTTATGGACCGGGGGATCAAAAAAGAAACCATGGATCTTGTGGAACTGGATATGAAACTGGTTCGGGAAATGCTGGGGAATATCCATAATATGGAGGAGCAAATCCTCAATCAAAATATCCGGGAAACCATTGATCTGGAACCGATTATTGAAAAGCTTCGGGAGATGAAAAAAAAGGTAAAGAATCATAAGGATTTAAACCGTTACCCCACGGATGAGATGATCAAACTGATCGTTTTCATTTACAACCTTGAACAAAGTCTTTCGAAAATCAATCTGATCCCGGATTATTAAAGTAAGTTAAATAAAGTAAGTTTAAGAAGAAACTACAGGAGTGATGGTTATGAACCTGCTATCGGATCGAAAAGCCCTAATTGAAGCCTCACTAATGGCAACGATCTCTTCGTTTTTCGTCATTAGTTTTATCTATATTCCTTTTTTATCCCTGCTGTTGATACTGCTTCCGGTACCCTTTTTGGTACTGGCCACCCGCCACGGGAACCGCTATGTGGTATACAGCTTTTTTATCACAAGTGTCATCGTAGGAGCCTTAACCGGTATTATTTACCCGGTTTTCATCGTTCTGATCTTCGGGCCGATGACCTTGATCATGGGTTATTTTTTTAAGAGAAAGGCCAGTGCCTATCATGTGATCGGTGTAGGCACCTTGGTTTCCATTTTATCCATTTTCATTACGATACAGTTAGTGGACTGGGTGGCAGGCATTTACGTCATCGATGAACTGATTCAAATGCTACAGTCGGTAATTGATCACCAAGTAGCCGCCCTAGAGAATATGAGTATTGAGGCGATTTCCAGGGAGGAGATCCTTTCCTATTTCGTGATTATTATTCCCGGAGCCTTTGTGGTCCAGTCTCTGCTGATATGTTTCTTGAATTACTATATGACCGCGGCGGTACTGAAACGGTTAGGGGTGGAACAACAGGAATTACCGGAATTCAGTAATTTTCGATGGCCGGGAAACATTGTGTTAGGCTCCTTTATCATCTTTACCATGAGCTTTGCCAGCCGGTTTATCGAAGGGATTTATGCCGAAACCTTGCTGACCAATATCACACTGATTTTTGCCTTTGTATTTTTTCTACAGGGGATTGCCTTTATCAGCTTTTTCATCAAGAAAACCCGGATCAACAAACCTTTGAGAATGATTATCCTGGGAATTATTGTGATCTTAAGTCCCCTATTGACCATTGTGGCCTTCATGGGACTGGTGGATGCCTTATTTGATATGAGAAAACTGAAAAAGTCCGGGGCATAGGTTCTTAAAAACCCAAAGAAGGTTCAAGAGAAATTTGAATCTCACAAAGAGAGGTTAAACCATGAAAAACCGAAAGATATTTCAACTATTTATGCCGGATACGAAAATCTATCTGATTATCATCGCTTTTCTTATTTTCTTCCTATCCCTTTACAATCATTGGCTGGGAATTTTTGGCGTGTTTCTGTTGGTGTTTTTGATTTATCATCATCTGAAAGTCCACAACTTAAAAAAACAGGAATGGGAAAAATACATGGAAGGACTTTTTTCAGATATTGATTCCGCCACGAAACAAGCCATTTTAAACATTCCGATTCCTTTTACCATTGTGGAGCTTGACGGAACCATCCATTGGTATAACGGTAAATTTATCGAGACCCTGGAAGAGAAGAATATCTTCGGAAAAAATGTGGAAGAACTGGTGCCGGATATTAAAATTGAAGACCTGTTAGAGGAAAATCGGAAGGGCGAGGAGCACAAGGCGTTCATCAATGTACAGGTGAAGGATCGACACTATAAGCTCTTGTATAATATTGCCCGGGTGTCCGAAGAGAATATGGGCAACCGAAAGTATATTATGGTGCTTTATTTCATTGAAATTAGCAACTATGAACGCTTAAAGAAAAAATACAACGAAGAAAAACTGGCCATTGCCCTGGTACAGGTAGACAATTACGATGAGGTAATGCAGGATACGGAAGAGGAACGAAGACCCCTGGTTACCGCGGAAATTGATCACCGGGTCAAGCGCTGGGCCAACAGTCAACGGGGATTTTTTAGGAAATACACCACGGATAAATTCATTGTAGGCTTTGAAGCCCAGTATTTAGAAAAGCTTGAAGCTAAGAAGTTTGAGATTCTGGATCAGATACGGAAAATTGAAATGGGCAACAAAATCCCCATCACCTTAAGCATCGGTGTGGGCACGAATGGGAAAACCCCCCTGGAGATCGCCGACTTTGCCAATGCGGCCAAGGATCTGGCCCTAGGCCGGGGAGGAGACCAGGCGGTGGTTAAGAAAAATGACTATATTTCCTTTTACGGGGGAAGAACTTCGGCGGTGGAAAAAACCACAAAGGTTAAATCCCGGGTGATTGCCTATGCCCTTCGAAGACTGATGGATCAGTCGGACAACGTTTTTATCATGGGGCATAAAAATGCGGATATGGATGCCCTGGGCGCAGCCATGGGGGTCTATCGAGGGGCAAAAAATC
This sequence comes from Isachenkonia alkalipeptolytica, assembly GCF_009910325.1. Lineage (NCBI taxonomy): Bacteria > Bacillati > Bacillota > Clostridia > Eubacteriales > Clostridiaceae > Isachenkonia > Isachenkonia alkalipeptolytica. The sequence goes on along the minus strand of NZ_SUMG01000019.1, from coordinate 5,447 downwards.
GGGAGCGAGAGGCCTATATTGTTTTAAATGAGAGCAATTCCAGTATTGAACGGCTGTATAATAAAGCAATGGAACGAAAGGACTATCGCCGAGATATTATTACCTGTGAGGAAGCCCTGAGTAAAATGGAGCGAAACTCTTTGTTGATTGTGGTGGATACTCACCGACCAAGCTTCACCGAATGCCCCGAGGCCCTGAAACTGACGAAAAACATCGTGGTCATTGATCATCACCGCAGGGTTACGGATTTTATCGATGAGACCGTACTGACCTACCATGAAACCTACGTATCCTCAACCAGTGAACTGGTAACAGAGATTCTTTCTTATATGGACAGCCGGATGAACATCGATGAAATTGAGGCCAACGCCCTGCTGGCGGGCATCGCCCTGGATACCAAAAACTTTTCCTTTAAAACCGGGGTTCGAACCTTTGAAGCCGCCTCTCTCCTTCGACGGGCCGGCGCCGACACCATTGAGGTGAAGCAATATTTTCAAGACAGTATAGAGACGATTTTAAACAAAAGCGAAGTACTGAAAAGGGCGGAAATCTTCAGGGAGGAAGTGGCCATTTCCATTTCCGAAGACGGAGATAATCCCCAACTCTTAGCCGCCCAAGCGGCGGATGAACTCCTGAATATAAAAAATGTGACCGCAGGATTCGTTTTAGGAAAAAAAGGGGACGGGGAGATTTTCATCAGCGGACGTTCCATGGGCAAGATCAATGTACAGGTCATCCTGGAGAAATTGGGAGGCGGCGGCCACTTAGCCGTGGCCGGAGCCCAGTTGCAGGATAGTTCCCTGGATTCCGCAAAAGAGCAGTTAAAAGAAGCAATTGAAGAATATTTTCAGGAGGGTGATAAAAAATGAAGGTAATACTACAAAAAAATGTGAAAAGCTTAGGAAATGCGGGAGATATGGTAGAGGTTAACGACGGATACGCAAGAAATTACCTGTTTCCCAAGGAGTTGGCAAAACCGGCGACGGAAGGCAATGTAAAAAATCTAAAGAAACAAAAGAAGGCGGAGGAAAAGAAAAAGCAGGCGGAAATTGATCGGGCCCGGGCCCTGGCGGAAAAACTTGATAAAAGTCCTGTGGAAATTGAAACCAAGGCGGGAGAAGGCGGCCGGTTATTCGGTTCTGTTACCTCCAAGGAAATCAGTGAAGAACTGCAAAAACAGCATAATATCAAAATCGATAAACGAAAAATCAATTTAAAGGATCCGATTAAAAGTCTTGGGGTAACCAATGTCGAGGTCAAGGTGTACCCGAACATCACCGGAACCCTTAAAGTCCATGTAAAGGAACAATAAAATGGCAGAGGAATTAACATTCGGAAAACTTCCCCCCCACAGCATTGATGCGGAACAGTCGGTCCTCGGTTCCATGCTCCTGGACCGGGAGGCTACCATCGTAGCTTTGGAAATTGTCCGTCCCGATGATTTTTATAAGGCCGCCCATGGGGATATTTTCGACAGCATCGTAACGCTGTTTAATCGAAATGAGCCGGTGGATTTAGTGACCTTAACCGAAGAACTACGAAAACGGGAAAAGCTGGAGACTGTGGGAGGGATTCAATACCTCACCAGTCTATCCTCCAGTGTACCCGTAGCCTCTAACGTGAAACACTATGCGGTGATTGTGGAGGAAAAGGCTACGCTTCGAAGGTTGATCCGAGCCTCGGAAGAAATTGTAACCCTGGGCTACAACTCGGATATTGAAGTTCCCGAACTCTTGGAAAAAGCCCAGAAAAACATCTATGATATTTCTCAGTACCGGGCAAGGGAAGGGTTTGTACCCATTAAGGAAGTGCTGAATACCACCTTTGATAATATCGAACTGCTGTATCAAAGTGACAAAACCATTACGGGTACCACTTCGGGATTCATTGACATTGATAAAAAATTAAACGGTTTTCATAAATCGGATCTGATTCTCATTGCCGCCAGGCCCGCCATGGGAAAATCCGCCTTTGCTTTGAACCTCGCCCAAAGTGCGGCGATCAAAGAAGGGAATGCGGTGGCGGTGTTCAGTCTGGAAATGTCCAAAGAGCAGCTGATGCTTCGTATGCTTTCATCCGAGTCCATGGTGGACCTGAGCAATATTCAAACGGGAAATCTGAATGAAGAGGAATGGGGAAAAATTGCGCGGGCCATGGTACCCTTGTCCCAAGCCGAAATTCACTTCGATGATACCCCGGGGGTTTCGGTTACGGAAATGCGGTCAAAGTGTCGAAGATTAAAGATGGAAAGCGGTCTGGATTTAGTACTTATTGACTACCTGCAACTGATGCAGGGCGACGGTAAGATTGAAAATCGGCAACAGGAAATTTCCGCCATATCCCGTAATCTGAAAATCATGGCCAAGGAACTTAACTGCCCGGTTATTGCCCTGTCCCAGCTTTCCCGGGCACCGGAACTTCGCTCGGACCATCGCCCGATTCTATCGGATCTTCGTGAATCCGGAGCCATCGAACAGGACGCGGACCTGGTGATGTTTTTGTACCGGGATGAGTATTACCATGAAGACAGTGAAAAGCAAAACCTGGCAGAGGTAATCGTAGCAAAACATCGACATGGAGAGACCGGTACCGTGGAACTCCGATGGTCGGGGAATATCCAAAAGTTTCTGGATTATGATAGATTTCATGAAGAACCGTAAATTGGTGCTTTTGATACTAATGGGGGGAATCCATTGTTAATAATTGGGGAAAACTTGTATATTAGAAGATTGAAGCGAGAAGATGTGGATCAATTGAAACACTGGGGGACCCATCGGGACCCTTTATTTGAAACCTATAATTTCCCAAAAACCAATGAACGATATCGAGATTACTGGTACAAAGAAAAACAGGGAAAGTTTTTTCGCAGGATTTTCGGGGTTTTTTTAGAGGATGGAAGGCTTGTGGGCTATATTACCTTAAAAAGCATCCGGTGGATTCGTAAAAAGGCGGAACTAGGGGTGGTGTTTGATCCCAAGGAGCTGGACAAGGGTTTTGGAAAAGAGGCCCTGGAAGTATTTCTTCACTATTGGTTCAGGAAAAAAAACTTTAAGGAGATTTATTTGATCGTAGGAGCTTTTAATAAGCGGGCCAAAAAAGTTTATGAAAACCTGGGATTTGTTAAGGAATACGAGTGCTGGGAATCCTTCGAAAATCCAAAGATTACACCGGAAATTTTACAAAGGGTGGGATACGAAGAGGAATTTTTTAAGATTTATAAAGAAGAAGTGTACTGTAAATATGAGCGCATGTATATAAAACCGGAAAATATCCACAATATCCACAAAAAGTCTTGATAATTTGTGGATAACCCATTATTTTTGGGGACAATTTTCAGAAAAGCCCTGAGAGCCGGAGGATATCCATCAAAAACTGTGGATAGACCGGGTGAAAACTTATACATTTATCAACAGCGAAAAATATCCAGCAGTCTTCAAAGGAAAAGAATATTGATAAATTTGATCAGAAATGTTAAGATTAATTAAGCTTAAACAGGCGCATAAAATAGGCATAACTATATATAAGGAGGATTACAATGACGAAAATCACAAAGGAAATGACCATCATGGATGTACTGAAAATGGACCAGGGCTTAGCTGAAATTTTCATGAAGCATGGACTGCATTGTCTGGGTTGCCCCGGAGCCACGATGGAAAGCATCGAAGATGCAGGAAAAGTTCACGGAATCGATTCCGATAAACTTGTAGCAGAGCTAAATGAATACATGGAAAGTAAATAAGGGGAAAAACCCGATCGGAAGAAAAGCCTGTGAATAGTCATAGGCTTTTTTTTATGGAGATAAATATATACGGATTTTAACGAATGATAAATATAAAATAACGTTTATTGTACGTATTTTATTGATTTATTGTTAATTTTATGATAGGATGTTAAAGAAATTAATGCAATTAATGCAAAGGAGAGGATCAAATGCCTTCAGTAGTGATCGTAGGAGCCCAATGGGGGGATGAAGGAAAAGGAAAAATCATCGATTATCTCGCCGGTGAGTCGGATCTGGTTGTTCGAGCGCAAGGCGGAAATAATGCGGGACATACCGTAATTGTAGGAGAGAAGAAATACTCTTTTCATCTTTTACCCTCAGGGGTGTTATACGGAGATAAGCTAAATATCATCGGAAATGGCGTGGCCTTTGATCCTGAAGGATTTATAAAGGAGATAAATAAGCTGGAAGCAAACGGTTTTTCCCCGGAAAATATCCGAATTGATGAGCGAGCCCATGTGATTTTTCCCTATCATAAAAAAATTGACGCCTTAGAGGAAGCCGCCCGAGGAGAAGAGAAGATCGGAACCACCCAAAAGGGAATCGGTCCTTGCTATATGGATAAAATTCAACGCTCGGGTCTTCGGGTGGGGGATCTTATCGATCCCGAGCTTCTGTGGGAGCGCTTAAGCTATCAAGTACCGAAAAAAAATGAAATTCTGGAAAAACTATACCAGAGCCCGGGCTATGACCTGGAAGTTCTATATCGGCAGTACCGGGAATATGGAGAAAAAATCCGAAGATTTGTGACGGATACCACGATACTCACCCACGAAGCCTTAGAAGCAGACAAAAAAGTTTTGTTTGAAGGAGCCCAGGGAACGCTGCTGGATTTGGATCTGGGAACCTACCCCTATGTAACCTCTTCCCATCCTACATCGGGAGGATTTCCTGTGGGAGCGGGGATTGGCCCGAATAAAATTCAGGAAGTTCTGGGCATCGTGAAGGCTTATACCACCCGGGTGGGACTGGGACCTTTTCCGACGGAACTGGATAATTCCATTGGAGAAGAAATTCGGCGGAAGGGCAAGGAATTCGGCACCACCACAGGTCGAGCAAGAAGATGCGGATGGCTGGACCTTGTGATGTTGAAATATACCGCCCGGGTAAATGGACTGACCGGGATCTCCTTAATGCTTCTAGATGTATTAAGCGGGTTCGACACAATCAAAGTCTGTGTAGGATATGAAGTGGATGGTGAAAAATCCTTGGACTTTCCCCCAAGTCTGAAGAAGCTGGGGAGGGTACAACCCGTTTATCAGAGCTTTCCCGGATGGAGTCAGGATTTATCTGAAGTCACAAGCTTTGAGGAGCTTCCCGGGGAAGCGAAGGAATACATCCGGTTTATCGAAGACTACTTGAAGATCCCCGTAAAGATGGTATCCGTCGGACCGGGAAGAAAACAAACGCTTGTTCGAGAGTCAGTTTATCAAAAATAGGCAAAGAAAGGCTTCTTCTTACGAGGAAGTCTTTTTTAGGGCTTGGAATCTTTGGAAAATTAGGAATACCCCCCGGGGAGAAAGAATGATCAAAAAAAGCATGTCAACCCTTTTAGAAAATGTCCTTAAATAGTTAAAACATAAGCACCAGATTGCTGGCGCTAATCGTGATTTTGTAAAATACAGAAATTACCAAGGTATAATGTTTTTGGGTAACCTTAATAAAC